>JAPLER010000314.1 GCA_026391115.1 Bacteroidota bacterium
CTTTTTCGTTTAAAGATAGTATAAGTTTTAGTAGTTTATCTACAACAAAAAATAATCAAAGTTTTATTGGAGTTAAATTGGGAGATGTAAACTATGATTGGAATGCAACTGTGGCAAGGCATATGCCAGTGAATAGTTTACAGTTAATAATTAATAGTGAAGAAAAAGAATCGATTGTTCGTCATCATTTTTCAACTATAAACTTTAAAGATATTGCTGCAATGCAATACACGCTTCATTTTGATAATACTAAGTATGAATTTGTGCGAATTGAAAATAACAAATTAGCTATTGAATTTAACGAGAAAGAAGCAACAAAAAGTGGCAATATTTCAATGTTGTGGATAGATAAAAATGCTGAAGCAAAAACGTTGGAAGATGCCAGTGAGTTGTTTACTTTAATACTTCGTTCAAAGGAATTGGGAATTGGTAGTTTGGAATTAGGAATCAACAGCGATATTACTGCAATTGAGGCTTGGGATAATAACTATAAACAACAAAATATTATTTTAACACAAAAAACAGTAAACAAAAAACCTCAAACGATAAATGAGTATTTTTCTGTTTTTCCAAACCCTACTAATGGAGAAGTTAAATTAAGTATAACCAGTAAATTAAATGAAGTAATTAAGTTGGAACTAAGTAATGCTAAGGGTGCAATACTTTGCAGCCAAAGATTAGAAGTTGTAAAAGGAACTAACATATTCAACATCAATTTTAAAAAGAATAAACATATACCAGGTGGCTTATACTTTGTAAAAGCTAATGGCTTTATGCAACAACTGATTATTAATTAAAATAAGGTTGTTGATTCAATGCATAATCACATATAAGCAGATATTCATCATCTGTTTATATGTGTTTTTTTATTTAAGCAGTTATAAAATTTTACGCATACGATTATCAAACTAACTGATTCGTATTAAGTTATAAGGATACATTTGCTACCATTAAATTACCCAATGATAACATCAATATTTAAAAACAGCTTTTGCATTTTAGCATTTTTATTTATAAGCATCAATGCTATTGCACAACCAGGCAATATTACTTTTACTCCAATATCTGCCAAACCTGGCGATTTGGTAACCATTGTAGGCGTTAACTTCCCTGGTACTATTGCACGTACTGATGTCTTTTTTGGCAATACAAAAGTTACAGCATATACATCTGCATCTACCACAACATTAAGGGTTACAGTACCAATTGGTGCTACTTATGGTCCAATTACAGTATTAGATAAGTTGAATAATAGATATGGGCACAGTCGACAATTTTTTAGCCCGATCTTTAGCAANNNNAGTGGTATGTTTTCTACTGGAACAAACCCTTATAATGTTGCAGTTGGTGATGTTGATGGAGATGGAAAACCAGATGCAGTAGTTGTAAATTATGGAGCTAATACAGTTTCTGTATTAAGAAATACAAGTACTGTTGGCAATATTAATTTTGCAACTAAGTTAGACTTTGCAACTGGCACAAACCCTTATAGTGTAACACTTGCGGATATTGATAATGATACCAAATTAGATATTGTTGTAGTTAATAATGGTTCAAGTACCATATCAGTTTTAAAAAACACTAGAACCATTGGAGCTGTAAGTTTTGCTGTGAATGTAGATAAACCAACGGGGCTTTCAGGCTCAGGCTCAACAGGCATTGCAGTTGCAGATATTGATAGCGATGGTTGGCAAGATGTATTAGTGTGCAATGGTAGAAATAGTAAAGTCTCTTTTTTAAAAAATACTTCTACTACAACAGCAATAAATTTTGCTGCAAAAATAGAATATACAACTGGTACAACCCCACGTGGTATTGCTATTGGCGATATTGATGGTGATGGAAAATTGGATATTATAACAACCAATGCAGGTGCAAGTTCAATATCAGTTATTAGAAATACAATGACCATTTCAGGTAGTTTAACCTTAGCAACAAAAATAGATTATATAGTAGGCTTAGATCCTGTTTCTGTTGCATTGGGCGATATTACTGCTGATGGAAAATTAGATGTAGTTGTTTCTAACTATAGTGCAACTAATATTAGTACACTAAGAAATAATAGTGTAAGTGGCACT
>JAPLER010000093.1 GCA_026391115.1 Bacteroidota bacterium
AAAAAAAAAAAAAAACAATTCAATTTCTTATTCCATAGCGATTCATGCTGTATTTGAATGGATTACAGATGGACCTTATAGTCCGTACAAAACTTATTTACACCGCAAACTACTCAATTTTAAGCGCGCTCTGCAATGGAGACATTCAAATAAATATAAGTATGTTGTCTTGTCGCCACATATCTTAGTTGAAGCCAATAAGCACATAGATATTGCCAAATATAATATATCAGCAATTTTTCTCCCCTTTATTTTTTCAAAAAAGAACCATATCGCGATAAATAAGAATTTTGTCACCTTCGCAACAATTGGCCAGGGTGAGCCTCAGAAGGTTTACAAGATTGCTAGTGTTTTAAATAGCAAGTTGAATCTGCGAAAGTATGAAATAAGAATTATCGGCGCGCCAGTAGGCAGACTAGAAAATGTTGAAAATATTATCTGTGTAAGTCCGCACAAGAAATTGACAAGAGATCAAATAGAAGAATACATAACTGGAGTAGATATCATCTTAATGCTATATGACAAAGATTTATATAAACTAACCTGTAGCGGGGCGCTTTTTGAAACCTTTGCTTACGTGAAGCCGATCATTTTTCTAAGTAATATGTGTGTTAATTACTATAATAGCATTCGCAATATTGGGTATGAGTGTTCGGATTTGGACAGCGTAATTGAAAAAATGGAATTCTCTACTAAAAATATCGCTACTCATATCTGCAACTATTGGAACAGTTGTATTTGGAAAGCTATGCCATTGTGTACCTTCAACAGTATTATTGGTTGTAAGATGCAAGTAACTTGAATTAGCAGGCAATTCAAATTGCTTGTTGATGTAAGTATATTTTTTATCTTTTGAAGACGAGGCTACATAAACATTTCCAAACAACGCAGCTTCTTTGGCAGCTTTACTTCCCCAAACGCCATCATCACAATAACTTGCAGTTTTAGTTTCAACAAGTAAATTCATTGGCACTTGCATAAACTGTGTAGTAGCACCTCCTTGCAAAAACAATACATCATATTCATCACCAATATTCATTAATTGTTTTACTAATTGTTTTGCTTCTTCAATTACATCTACAAACCATTTACTTCTATGCCCTATTTCTAAAATAGATAACCCTATGCCATTAAAATCAATAATTGCTTGAGACGCTTGTTGCAAAACTTCTTGTGGCAAAACAGATGGCCCGGAATTAAAATTATGTTTCTTCATTTTCTTGTCTTATAAGATATCTTAATTAATCTTCAACATTAACAATACCGCCACTTACAGCAAATTTCATTGCATCACTAGCAGATAAATTATTAAGTGGTTTTATCCTATGTGGAGGTACTATGTAAGTAATACCACTAATAGCGTAGCTTAGTGGCACATATACTACAACATATTCTTTCATATCAAAATCTTCTGCAGAATTGTGTGTAATAAATCCAATTCGCCAAATATCATTATCATCTACACACACCAACACAGGCTTATCAAATTTCTTCTTATCCCCAGCAAATGCTTCAAAAAAATCTTTAACACTTGAATAAATAAATTTAATTCCTGGTGTTTTTTCTAGCATCTTATCAAATAGGTCAACCAATTTACCAATCATAAACATTGATGACAACCAACCAACAAAAAGTACCAATACAATAACTAAAACAAATCCAAGTCCTGGTATTTTCTCAACTTCTCCTGTAATAGCATCCTGTTTAATCCAATTTGGAAAAATACTATGCATCATATTGGGTAAAATGCTATCAATCCAATTAAAGACACCAATAATTGCAGCTATTGTTATTGCAATAGGAGCCAACACCACCAAGCCTTGTAAGAAATATTGTAATAATTTTTTGCCATATACCCTATAACGCATATTCATTGCTACAAGTTTTAATTAATTGGCAAATAAACGAATAGAATGTCTATTGTAAACAACTATCTTTTTACCGTTCATCAAAAAATAAACTATGGAAACTATAGTTATAACAAAAGTTTCCATAGTTTCGCACCCAATTTTAAAAATGGAGACACAAGATAGAATATTATTGAAAGCAGACGAGCAATTTAGACGTTATGGTATAAGGGCTGTGACATTAGATGAAATTGCAAATAGCTTAGGTATAAGTAAAAAAACAATTTATCAATTTTTTGCTGATAAAGATGCCTTAGTTGATGCTGTAATGATGAATGAATTTGAAAATAATAGAAAAGACTGTTGTCAATGTTCGGCAAATGCTAAAGATGCTGTTGATGAAATTTTTATGTTGATGCAAAATATTGACGAAGATTTTAGAAATCTAAATCCAATAATCATTTTCGATTTAAAAAAGTTTCATTTTAAAACATTTGAAAAGTTTGAAAAACATTTGCATCAAGATATTTTACAAATGATTATGACAAATCTTAAACGTGGCATTGAGGAAGGCCTATATCGTGATGATTTAGACGTAGAAATTGTGGCAAGATTTAGAGTAGCAACTATTTGGTTGATGTTTGACCAAGATGTTTTTCCCTCAAACAAGTTTCAATTAACAAAAGTTGCAAAAGAAATTTTTGAATTGTTTCTACACGGTTTAGTAAATACAAAAGGATATAAATTAATTGAAAAATACAAACAACAAAAATTCAAATAAAAATTATGGACATTAAAAAAAGACCAAAAAAATTCCTGTATACGCTGTTATTAATCAGTTTTACGGCAACTGCTCAAAACAAAAACATAAATAATTTTACAGTGCAACAAGCTGTAGAGTATGCAAAGAAAAATAATACTCAAGTAAAAAATGCTTTGCTCAATGTCAAAATACAAGAGCAAACCAACAGAGGCATTACAGCTGCTGCTTATCCAAATATTACATCAAGTGTAGGAACAACATATTTTATGGATATTCCAACTTCATTAATTCCAGCAGAAGCATTTGGAGGAACAAAAGGTGATTATATTCCAGTAAGATTTGGTACAAAGTACAATACAACAGCTAGTGTGCAGTTACAGCAACTTTTGTTTGATGGTCAGGTATTTGTTGGCTTGCAAGCACGTAAAGCTTCAATGGAGTGGAAACAACACGAAACTGAAATAACAGAAGAAGCCATTAAAGTAAATGTTTATAAAATCTACTATCAACTAGTTGTGGCAAAATCGCAAGTAGAATTATTAGATGCCAACATTGCAAGGCTTGATAAATTGTATCATGATGTAAACGAAATGTATAAAAATGGTTTTGTTGAAAAGCTTGATGTAGATAAGTTAGACGTGAATTTAATTAATCTTAAAACAGAAAAAGAAAAGGTAAATAATAGTATCGCTGTTGGCTACATTGCTTTAAAAACATTGATAGGAATGTCGGTAAAAGATAGTTTAATCTTGACTGATAAGATTAGCGATAGCGAGATAAAATCTTTTGCTTTAATAGATAGTGTTAATTATACTGATAGAAAAGATTATCAATATTGGCAAAGTATAAAAAGTTTAAGTGAGTATCAAGTTAAGCGTTACAAATTAAGTTATCTGCCAACAGTTTCTGCAAATGCATCATACCAAAAACAAGCACTTAGAAATAAATATACTTTTTTTGAAAAAGGTGATTGGTTCAATACTTCTTATGTTGGTTTAAACATTGCAGTTCCAATATTTACAGGCTTTTCAAGAGATGCTAAAGTAAAACAATCAAAATTAGAATTGCAACAAGTAAACAATAATATTGATAATTTAAGAAACAATATTGATGCAGAAACAGAGCAAGCAAAACTAAAATTTACTAATGCTGTTGTAACTATTGATAATCAAAAACGCAATATGCTATTGGCAGAAAAAGTTTATGAACAAACTAAAAAAAAGTTTGAAGCAGGTACTGGTTCAAATACAGAAATTAATACTGCACAAACAGAATTAAAAACAGCTCAAACCAACTATATATCTGCATTATACGATGCAATTATTGCAAAAGTAGATTATCTAAAAGCAATAGGAAAACTATAGTTGTGGCTTATTGCCTTTGTGGCAAAAAATTATTAAAATAAATAAATAAATAAAATGAAAAGAATACTAACACTAACTACTGTTGTTACATTGCTTGTAGCTTGTGGTAATAAAGGAACTCTAGCTGAAAAGAAAGCTAAACTTGAAAAATTAAAAACTGAAATTAAAACCCTTGAAACTGAAATTGCAAAACTAGATACTTCAAAAAAAGAAGACGTATCAAAGCTAATTGGGGTTACAACCATTGTAACTGCAGATTTTAAACATTATATAGATTTACAAGGTAAAGTTGATGCTGAAAATATTTCTTACATATCTCCAAGATTGGGTGGTGGACAAGTTAAACAAATTTTTATTTCAAAATATTAAAGCTTGATGATGCTGTAATTAAACAAAGCATTGTTGCTGCTAAGCAAAGTTTAGAAACTATAAAAACACAATTGACTTTGGCTAAAGATTTATTAAATCGTCAGAGTAATTTATGGAAACAAGGCATAGGTACAGAAGTACAGGTTATTAGTGCAAAAACACAAGTTGAAACTTTAGAAAAACAATTAGCAGCTGGCAACGAAAATGTAAAAACTGCACAAGAGCAAATGTCTGCAACCAATGTTATTGCTGATGTTGATGGTATTGTTGATGAATTGAATGTAAAAGTAGGTGAGTTTTTTACAGGTTCAATTCCAACTAACCCTCCAACACCACAAATTAAAATAGTAAATACATCTTCATTAAAAGTTGTTACTGAGGTTCCCGAAAATTATGCAGCACGTGTAAAATCTGGTTCTAAAATTATTGTAGTTTTAACAGATGTAAATAAAACATACAATGCCAATCTTTCTTTTTTAAGCAAAACAATTAATGCCAATAACAGAAGCTTTACTGCTGAAGCAAAATTGTCTTACGATGGTTTATTACGTCCTAATCAAAATGCACAAGTAAAAATTGAAGATTACAGTGTGGCAAATGCAATTGCAATACCCGTAAACACTGTGCAAACTGATGATAAAGGAAAATATGTTTATGTAGCTGTGCAAGAAGGCACAAAAACATTTGCAAGAAAAAAACAAATTACAGTTGGTGAATTAAATAGTTCATTAATTGAAATTAAAAGTGGACTTGCTGCTGGCGATAAATTAATTACAGAGGGATTCCAAAACATTTATGAAGGGCAGTTATTAAAAATTGATTCGAAATAATTTCACGCCATGAAACAACGATAGTAGATTACGCAACATTGTTATCATAGTAAGTGTTGTGTCCTTCAGTAAAAAAAACAAAATGAAAAATATTTTAGAAAAATTTAAACAGTTCAAGCCTACTTCATGGGCTGTTGATAATAGAACGGCTGTGTATATAATGACCATTTTGGTTTCATTGTATGGAATGTATAAGTTCAACACAATGCCCAAAGAGCAGTTTCCAGATATTGTTGTTCCGACAATCTATGTGCAAACTGTGTATGTAGGAAACTCTGCAAAAGACATTGAAAACCTTGTAACACGCCCTATTGAAAAACAATTGAAAGGTATTACAGGTGCGAAGGTTAAAAAAATTCAATCAACAAGTCAGCAAGATTTTAGTGCTATTGTTGTTGAGTTTGATACTGATGTTAAAACAGATTTAGCCAAACAAAAAGTAAAAGATGCAGTTGATAAAGCTGCAACCGATTTGCCTAGTGATTTAACTACATCACCAAACGTAATGGAATTTGCTTTTAGCGAATTACCTATTATGTATGTAAATATTAGTGGTGATTATGATGGTATGACTTTGAAACGTTATGCAGAAAAATTGCAAGACAGATTTGAAGAATTAACTGAAATTAATCGTGCAGATATTGTAGGAGCTCCAGAACGTGAAATTCAAATCAACGTTGATCCATTTAAAATGCAAGCTGCAAAACTTTCTTTTAACGACATTGCTAATGCCATTAATTATGAAAACAGAAATGTGAGTGGTGGCTTGATTGATGTGGGCGATATGAAAAGAAATATTCGTGTAAAAGGTCAATTTGTTACTGCTTATGATATGCAAAATATCATAGTAAAAAACCTTACTGGCGGTGCAATGTATTTAAAAGATATTGCAGAAATTACAGACACAGTCAAACAAACAGAAAGCTTTGCACGCTTAGATGGAAAAAATGTTGTAACACTAAATATAGTAAAACGTGCTGGCGAAAACTTAATTGATGGTGCAGGAAAAATTAAAAAGATTGTTGATGAAATGCAAGCCAGCAATGTATTGCCTCCAAAAGATAAATTAAAAATTGTTTATACTGGCGACCTAAGTGTTAAAACTGCTGCATCGTTTAAAGACCTTGTAAATACTATCATTATTGGATTTATTTTAGTGTTGTTAGTGTTGATGTTTTTTATGGGTGTTACCAATGCATTCTTTGTTGCGTTAAGTGTACCTTTAAGTGTGTTTGTTGCGTTTATGTTTTTGCCTGTAGCAGATGGAATTATTGGCACATCTGTTACTTTAAACTTCATTGTACTCTTTGCGTTATTGTTTGGTTTAGGAATTATAGTTGATGACGCCATTGTGGTAATTGAAAACACTCATCGTATTTATAATAATGGAAAAACAAAAATTAATCTTGCAGCCAAAGAAGCTGCTGGCGAGGTTTTCATTCCAGTTTTAGCAGGTACATTAACAACCATTGCACCATTTTTTCCTCTACTAATGTGGAAAGGATTGATTGGTAAGTTTATGATTTATTTGCCTACAATGTTAATCTTAACATTAGGTGCTTCATTAATAGTTGCTTTCATTATCAACCCAGTTTTTGCAGTTGATTTTATGAAACCAGAAGGAAGAGAATATGAAAAACCAAAGAAAGAAATATTCAAAAAGTGGTGGTTCTGGGCTTTCTTAGGTTTTGGTATTTTATTCAATTTGGCTAAATGGCACGGCTTTGGAAATTTTTTAATTTTTATGGATTTAATGGTAATACTTAACGTATATGTTTTGCGTGGTATTATTCATTTTTTCCAAGAAAAATTGTTGCCAGGTTTAATGAATCGCTACGAAAAATTATTACGTTGGATTCTTGTAGGCACACGCCCAGCTTGGTTTTTTGCAAGTTTGTTTATATTGTTTATTATTTCAATAGTTGGTGTAGGCATTCGTAATAATCCTAAAACATTTTTTCCAAGTGGCGATCCTAATTTTATTTATGTGTATCTTAAAATGCCAATTGGTACTAATACAGCAACAACAGATAGTGTAACAAAAATTTTGGAAGGAAAAGTATATAAAGTATTGGATAAAGAATTACCAGCAAAAGGTGGTATTGTAGAAAGTATTATTGCAAATGTTGCCATAAGTGCTAATAACCCAAGAGACAATAATAGAAGTACACAAAGCAATTTGGGTAGAATACAAGTGAGCTTTATTGAAACTGAACATAGAGATGGAAAATTAACGCAACCTTTCTTAGATAAAATTCGTGAAGAAACAAAAGGATTAATTGCTGGTGCTGAGGTTACAGTTGAAAAAGAAAGTGGTGGACCACCAACAGACCCACCAGTAAACGTTGAAATTGCTGGAGATGACTTTGATGCTATTGCTAAAATATCAACACAGTTTTTAAATTATTATGATACTAATAGAATTTATGGTATTGAAAATTTGAAAGCAGATGTTGACTTAGTAAACCCTGAAATTACCATTAATGTTGATAGAGAAAAAGCTATGAAAGAAGGTTTGTTCTCTTCGCAAATTGGAATGGAAATTCGTAATGCTGTGTTTGGTAAAGAAGCAAGCAAATTAAAAGATGGCGAAGATGAATATAAAATTCAAATTCGTTATAGCGACCTGCAACGCAATAACATCACAGATTTGATGAATATGAGAATTACGTTTAGAGACTTTGCAACAATGCAAATTAAGCAAGTGCCTTTAAATGCTGTAGCTTCTGTTGACTATACCAACACAAGTGGTGGCGTTAAACGTAAAAATTTAAAACGTACTATTCAATTGCAATCAAATGTACTTGATCCATCGCTTACAGGGCCTGTAAATGTTGAGTTGGCAAAACATATTGAGAAGTTTAAAACACTAGTAAAGATTCCTGCTGATGTAACATTTAAGCAAGGTGGTGAAGGTGAACAACAAAAAGAAACGATGAGTTTTTTAGGATGGGCTATGGCTATAGCATTACTAAGCATCTTCTTAATTCTTGTGTTGCAGTTTAAAGGCATTAGTAAACCATTCATTGTATTAACAGAAATTTTCTTCTCAATCATTGGTGTATTTATTGGCTATGCCATTACTGGCAAAACAATGGCGTTTATTATGCTTGGTGTAGGTATAGTAGGGCTTGCAGGTATTGTAATTAAAAATGGTATTTTATTAATTGAGTTTACAGATGAATTGCGTGGTAGAGGAATGAAAACACGTGAAGCTGCTATACAAGCTGGTAAAATTCGTATTATACCTGTAATGCTTACAGCATTAGCAACAATGTTAGGTTTGTTCCCATTAGCAGTAGGTTTAAACATAGATTTTGGTGCAATGTTTAGCGAGTTAAATCCACACTTTTTCTTGGGTGGCGATAGTGTTGTGTTTTGGGGGCCTCTAAGTTGGACCATTATTTATGGCTTAATATTCTCATTCTTCTTAACACTATTAATGGTACCAGGAATGTATATTTTAAGTGAAAGGTTACGCAGACCAATGACAAGATTTTATGGCACAAAATTCATTGCCGTCTTTGGTTTCTTAGGGCCCTTCTTCTTTGTATTTGCTGCCATAATGTATTTTGTAAAAGCATTACAAGGCAAAAAAGTTTGGATGGGACAACAAAGAAAATAACGTTGAGTTGTAAATCCTAAATGTTGAATGTATTGTTCAATTTAAAATTCAACATTTAAAATTTATCATCATAAATAAGTTGGTTTTGGTTTGACAAATGCCGTTCTCGCAAGAGGCGGCATTTTGTTTTTAAAGTCTTTTTGGGGCAAGTTAAATTTCTTTCGATGCTATTTTGCCCTCAAAACTTCCATCACTATTTTCAATAATAAAAATAATATCTGCTTTAGCATTACTGTAATTGATGAAAGAAGTACCTGTACCTATTGCATTTGCATAGTTTTTATACACTTCTTCTTTAAAATCAAAATGACAACGCAGGTAATTTCCCTTTCTTGTTTTTTAAAAGAATGGTGTACAATAAATAATCTATTTTGAAAACTATGCCTTACTCCTTTGCTTTGTTTTTCATAAAAAAAATCAATCAAAAATTTAGGATTTTTGATGACCTTTTCTACATCGTTTCTAAATTGTTTTGGAATAACAGTCCCTTTAATATCAAATCTTAAATTGCTGTCATTGTTAAATTCTATGTCATAAGTTTGGTCTTTGTGTTGTGGATTAAGCAACACATTTTTATTTAAGCAAAACAAGTATTCGTCACACTTTGAACACTTCCACACCAACCATCTTTTTACAAAATAGTTTTTATCCTTATCGTTAAAATTAGCAACAGCGTTTTCCAATTCAATGTAGCTATTTATTTTAAAAATATCAAGCTGTGCATCAGTTTTATCGTTTTGTATTTTACCCCAATTTAACAATGTAGTTTGTTTTACAAGTTGTTGTAATTCTTGCTTTAGTATGGTATATTCTGTGTGTGTCATAAATAACAAATACATATTAAAATTAATGCAAAAATTAATTCATTCGTTGCTATCCATAATTTCGCAAAATGAATAAGTTTTTAATTGTTGGTCTTGGAAATATTGGAAATGAATATGCCAACACACGCCACAACATTGGTTTTGATGTTGTAAATGCATTTGTATTAAAGCATAATGGCTTGTTTAAACAAGATAGATTGGCTTATGTAAGTGAAGTAAAATGGAAAGGAAAAATATTCATTTGTGTTTTACCAACTACTTATATGAATTTAAGTGGCAAGGCATTTAAATATTGGTTAGATAAAGAAAAAATAGAAGTAGAAAATTCATTAACCATACTAGATGATTTGGCTTTGCCATTAGATAAATTAAGGCTTCGCCCAAATGGAAGTCACGCAGGTCATAATGGCTTAAGAGATATTGAACTTATGTTGGGCAACAACAACTACCCACGATTGAGATTTGGTATTGGCAATCAGTTTCCAAAAGGTATGCAAGCCGATTTTGTTTTGGGCAAATGGCTACCTAACGAAATTGATACAGTAAAATTAAAAATTACGAAGAGCATAGAAATTATTGAAAACTTTGCAGCCATAGGTTTAGAAAAAACAATGAATCAAATAAATAATCTATCTTTTAAACAATAAAATGCCCCCTTTTTAAGTTATTGATAGGAGACATAGTTTAAAGTTTATAGTATACAGTTTGAGGTTGAAGTTTTTGCCCCCTTCATTTATCTTCTTCTTTGGTAACTAACTACTAACTACCAACTACCTAACTAATGATAAACTATTAATATGAAGATTTTCTGCATTGGGCGGAATTATAGTGAACACGCAAAAGAATTGGGCAACGAAATACCCGATGAGCCTGTTGTATTTATAAAACCTAAAACCGCTTTACTACAAGGCAATGCCACTTTTTATTATCCACAGTTTAGTAATGAGTTACATTACGAGCTAGAGTTGGTTTTACATATTTGTAAAAATGGCAAATATATATCTGCTAAAAATGCATCAAAATATTACAATCAAATAACTGTTGGTATAGACTTTACTGCACGTGATATTCAAAATGAACTTAAAGCAAAAGGATTGCCATGGGAAAAAGCGAAAGCTTGGGATAATAGTGCTGTTGTTGGAACTTGGAAAAAAATAGAAGAAGTTAGTCAACCCATAGATTTTTCTTTAACATTAAATAACGAACCTGTTCAGAAAGGAAACAGTTCGCAAATGATACATTCATTCGATAAAATTGTATCACATATATCCGATTATTTTTCTTTAAATATTGGTGATATGATTTTTACAGGAACACCCGCTGGTGTTGGTGAATGCACTATTACAGACGTGTTGCGTGGTTATATCAACCAAGAAAAATTATTTGAAGTAGAAATAAAATAACATAAAACTATTTTGGGTATTATAGTAAGAAGGCAACAGCATTTGTTGCCTCTTTTTTTGTGTATAAACTAGTAAAAGATTGCTAACTATCAAGTTTTAAAACTGTTACACAATAAAATTTATCGCACTGCGTTATTCATACGTACCTAATAATCCGTTTATGCTAAATCGTGATACCTTATTGAGAGCATATAAGTTAATGATAGCGTCAAAAGTAATGAGTGAAACTTATGATGCCAACAGACAAATATGCAGTTATGTCCACTCTTCTTCTCGTGGACACGAAGCCATTCAAATTGCGACAGGCTTGCAACTTCATCAACACGACTGGGTGAGCCCATATTACAGAGATGATAGTATGATGATGGCAATGGGCTTTCAGCCATATCAATTAATGCTACAATTAATGGGCAAAAAGAATGATCCATTTAGTGGTGGCAGAAGTTATTATTGTCATGCAAGTAATGCTGGTAATGGTCATCCAGGAATTATACATCAAAGTAGTGCAACTGGTATGCAAGCTATTCCTACAACAGGTATTGCACAAGGTATAAAGTACATAGAGCAAAACAACTTAACAACTTTAAATAAAGGACACGATGGAGACAACTCAATTGTAGTTTGTTCAATGGGTGATGGGGCTGTTACAGAAGGTGAAGTAAGTGAAGCTTGGCAATTTGCAGTACTAAAACAATTACCAATAATTTATTTGGTTCAAGATAATCAATGGAGCATTAGTGCTAGTGCAGATGAATTTAGAGCAATGAACGCATTTGAATATGCAGAAGGTTTTAAAGGAATGAAACGTTTGCAATGTGATGGTAGCGATTTTGTAAGAAGCTACGAAACAATGCAAATAGCTATTGAATATGCTAGAACAGAAAGAAGACCAGTATTGGTTCACGCCAAAGTACCATTATTAGGACATCATACAAGCGGTGTGCGTAAAGAGTTTTATAGAACACGTGAGGATTTATTACGCCATGGTTTATATGACCCTATTCCAAAGTTAAGATTATTACTAACAAGTGCTGGTGTTGATGAATTTGAAATAAATGAAGTAGAATCTTTAATGCAAAGAGAAGTTGCTGAAGCATTTGAGAAAGCAAATGGAGAAGCAACACCAGATGCAAGCACAGTAGAAGATCACATATTTGCCCCAACTCCTATTACTGAAGAACGTGGCGTTAGAGAGCCTTTTAATGGAGAAAAAGTAATGATGGTAGATGCTGCATTACATTCTATTGAAGAGATTATGAGAGACCATCCTGAATGTATTTTTTATGGTCAGGATGTTGGTAAACGTTTAGGAGGTGTGTTTAGAGAAGCAGCAACACTTGCAGAAAAATTTGGAGACAATAGGGTATTTAATACAGCCATTCAAGAAGCATATATAGTTGGTTCTACAGCAGGTTTAAGTGCAGTAGGTATAAGACCAATTGTAGAAGTACAATTTGGAGATTATGTTTACCCTGCAATCAATCAATTAGTAAACGAAATCTCTCGTTCTAACTATTTAACCAACGGCAAGTTTCCTGTGCAAATGGTACTACGTGTCCCTGTTGGACCTTACGATGGTGGTGGACCATATCATAGTGGCAGTATAGAAAGTACATTATTAAGTATTAAAGGAATTAAGATTGCATTTCCATCAAATGCTGCTGATATGAAAGGTTTAATGAAAGCCGCTTTCTACGACCCAAATCCAGTAATAATGCTTGAACACAAAGGTTTATATTGGAGTAAAAATGAAGGTACAGAAGCTGCAAAAACAATAGAACCATCTAAAGATTATATATTACCATTGGGTAAAGCCACTGTTGCATTGCAAGCAGATACTGAAAAAGTAAAAGCTGGAGAAACAGTATGTATTGTTACTTATGGAATGGGTGTACATATGGCAAGTAATGCTGCAAAACACTTTGATGGCAATGTAGAAGTAGTGGATTTAAGAACATTATTTCCTTTAGATGAAGAAACAGTATTTGCACAAGTAAAAAAACACGGTAAAGTGATAGTGTTAACAGAGGAGCAGCAAAATAATTCATTTGCAGAAAGTCTTTCTTTGAGAATATCAAATGCTTGTTATCACTTCTTAGACGCCAAAGTTGAAGTTATTGGTTCTTTAGATTTGCCAGCAGTGCCTATTGCTTATGCATTAGAAAAAGCAATGTTACCAACTGTAGATAAAGTAAGAGCAAGAATAGAAAAACTATTGGTGTATTAAAAAAATACTAATATACAAATTAGTTTATAGAATTACTATTAAAAGCCTTGATACATAACCCTATCAAGGCTTTTATATTTAAATCGCATATTTTTTTAAGATTTTATAACCAAGCTACTATATTTGCAACCCAAAATGGCGAGGTAGCTCAGTTGGTTAGAGCACAGGATTCATAACCCTGAGGTCACGAGTTCAAGTCTCGTTCTCGCTACTATAGAGGAATTTTCTACTTTTATAGGAAATTCCTCTTTTGTTTTTTGGTCATAACTGTTTAAAATACAATCTATTAGCTCAATAAATTTATTCGTGTTTTTGGTTAGATATTGATTGTTTTCTGCATCATAGAAAATCCCATCTGGAAATAGTATTTTTTGCAGCATCCTTTTTTCTTCTAATTCGCTGTATTCGCATTTATATTAAATCAAATGTGATGGAGACCTAACCTAAAAATTGTAAAATAACAAAACAAGGGTTATCGATATACATAATATCAATAACCCTTGTTGATTAACAAACCTTAGAATGATAAGATGACAAATGAACTTCCAAATAAAAAGTGGACAAAATTTTCAAGAGCTTTAAGCTACATTTTTTAAATTGTTATTAAATAATTGATTGTATTCT
>JAPLER010000067.1:0-27332 GCA_026391115.1 Bacteroidota bacterium
CCAGTTCACTTTTCAATATTGCAAATTATAAAGTCGCAATTAATTTTTTAAAAAACAATAAAATTGATTCTGTTACAGCAACGTTGAAAAATTTTGATACTAATAATATTACTGCCAAAGAGTACAGTTGCTTAATTAATAATGCTGTAGCTATTAAGCAAAAAAAATATAACAACTATGATTCTATTTTTGTAAACAATAGCAATAATATTTTAATTCAAAGTGTCAATAAAAATATAGCAGTTAGCTATCAAAAAACTATTCATTATAAACATAAATCACCATTTATTGCAGGTGCTTTGAGTGCTGCTTTACCTGGGCTTGGTAAGTTGTATGCAGGAAAGCCTGGCGAATTTTTGGGTAGCTTATTGCCACTTACTGCAATGTTTTTTTTATGTAAAGAAGCTTATAAAAATGATGGAGCAGCAAGTGTTCCATTTATAGGTTTGGCAACAGTTTCAACTATTTTTTATATTGGCAATATTTATGGCAGTGCTGTAAGTATTAAAGCAAGAAATAATCAATTTTATAATAAGATAAATAATGAAGTTTTGGTTAGTTTGGATTTTCCTTTTGGCAAGTAGCTACGCAAAAACCCAATGTAATTTTGTTACAATTGGTGATAGTTTGTTGCAACAAAATAAATTTACTGAAGCAAATGTTTTGGTAGAAAATGTATTTTATGAAAATAAAGTAGAGCAGCTAGAGTGTGCTATTTTATTTAAAATTAAATTGCTAAAATTTGAAAAGCAACACAGCAATTTATTAGACTTTATTAATAATTGTTATAACTACAATCTTACAGATTCGTTTAAAAATATAATCATTTATGAAGAAGCCTTTGCTTATTTTTTGAACGAAAACTACTTGCAGACAAAGCATTTGCTAAATTTTTACAAGCCTACATACAAGCAAAATAAATGTTTAGTAGATGCTATAAATATTATATGTAGCAACAACCTTAATGAGTGGAATGCAGCTGATAGTTTATACAATATTTTTTGTGTTGAATATGGTATTATTGATTCTTCATATAAAAAATTATCACACCAAAAACCACATTTGCTTAATGCAAAAAAAGCCCAAATACTCTCAAGTATTTTACCAGGTGCTGGTCAAGTTTATGCAGGTAATTTGGGCGAAGGAATTGCAAGTTTTCTACTTCAAGGGTTATCTATTTATGCTGGTGTTGTTTGGTGGCAAAAAGATTATAAATTAGCTACAATTCTTATGGCATCAAACTTTGAAAGTTCATTTTACAGTGGTGGTAAACAAAGAGCAAAAAAATTAGTTGAAAATAAAAATCATTTAGCTATTGATTTATTCAATAAAACATTGAATAATCAAGTATTGAAAGATTTAAGCAAAGCACTAAAAAAATAAAGGATTGCCATTGACAATCCTTTATAAAAAACTATAAATCTAGATTTATTTAAAATCAATGTTTAAATATTCATTTATTTTATAACCAGGTACTCCAAAGGCAACGCCCTCAACACCAAACCCAAAAAGTTTTGCCGATACAACACCAACTAAACTGGCATTATTATTAAACATAGGACCACCACTATTACCACTATTAATATTCATACTTACTTGCAAAAGGCTTACTCCATTTACATTCCTTTCGCTACTTAAAATACCTTTTGTAGCACTTTGCCCTAGTTCAATACTTCGTGGTGCTCCCATTGCATATAACTCGTCAAATACTTTAAAGTTTTTTTGAGTAGGTATTTCAAAGCATTTTTCAAATTTAGTGTCAGCTTTTAAAAGTGCAAGGTCTCTATCTTTATTAGCTTTTACAAATGTTGCTTTTACCTTGCTGCCATCATTTAAAATAATAGTTACATCGTAAGGTTTATTTAATGTTTTAGAAGCAATTACATGATAATTAGTTATAATATAACCATCATTTGTAATTGCAAAACCACTTCCATGGCCTCTTTCTGTTTTAACAATTACAGTTGCCAATTGTGCTTCTGTTGCATTTGCTAGTTTAACAGTTGGCTTGGGTAAACTAGTTTGAGTAAGTTTAGCTGTTGTATTATTTAGTTTAAAATATGATTCAAGTTTTTTGTTTGCAAAAACTTCGCTTAAAGCTTGTGTAAAAAATTTTTCCATCATGCCCTCGCTATAAAAATTTGTGCTATCAAAATCTTTAGTTTCAGTAGTAATCTGTACAGAATCTAGAGCCTCTCCATATACATTTGTTATTCTCCAGTTTAGATCCATTTTGCACTTGTATAATGATATTTTTCCTTTTTTATTATCTTCATTAGGAGCACCATTAATGGCATAATAACGTTCTTCGCCTATTACAGGTTGTAGATAAACAATATTACCTTCATTTTTAAAGATTTGATTTACAGTATCTATATAGCCAGACTTTTTTAAAATTTTAGTAAGCACAAACTCTAGTTGATTAGATTTTGGTTTTGCGAAAGGAACATATGACGAAGAAAACCAAATCCATCTATCTTTTTTCTTTTCTTTATCTTCTTCCTCAAGCATTTTATTATAGTCTTTAAATGTGGTATAATAGCAGTTGTATTTTGTAGAAGTGTCAAACTTTACATAATCCACATCTACATTTTTTTGATCTTCTGTTTTTGCTAATTTTACTTTTTGTGCAGATGATTGAAACACAACAAAAATGGCAATGACAACGAGTGGAAATAATTTTTTAAACATTTTCATTAATTTGGTTACTACAAAAATGGGAATTCAAACCTGAATTCCCATTTTTTAAATGATTTATTTTAGAATTATTTAAACTCAATGTTTAAGTAATCTTTTATTTTATATGCAGGTATTGCAAACGCTATACCTTCTACACCCAAGCCAAAAAGTTTTGCAGTTACAATGCCATATAGTTTGCCATCTTTATTAAACATTGGCCCACCACTATTACCACCATTAATGCTAATATTGGTTTGTATTAAACTTACATTGTTTACATTTCTTTCGCTACTTATAATTCCTTTGCTAGCACTTTGTCCTAGCTCTACACTTTTAGGAGCACCCATTGCAAATACTTCTTCCAATGGTTGAAACTCTTTGCTAGTAGGGATTGCAAAACATTTGTCAAATTTGGTATCTATTTTCAATAAAGCTATATCTCTATCTTTATTAGCTTTTACAAAAGTTGCTTTTACTTTAGTACCATCGCTTAAAATAATGGTTACTTCTCTTGTTTTAGTAGCATCTTCACTAGCAATAACATGATAATTTGTGATTATATAACCATCATTAGTAATAGCAAAACCACTGCCATGTCCTTTTTCTGTTTTTACAATTACAGTAGCAGGTTGTACATCTGAGGCATTGGTAACAATACTAGTTGGTTTGTTTAAGCTAGTTAAAGCAAGTTTTGTTTCTGCTTTTGCATCAATTTTTGTAAATGCTGCAACATCTTTATTAGATAAAACTTGGTCTAGTGAATTTTCAAGCATATCACCAACCATTTCATCAATTTTTTCAATACTTACAAATTCGCCACTTTGAGAGCGAACTGATACAGATTTTAATACCTCGCCATAACTATTTAAAACATCCCAAGTAATATCAGATTTACAAACATTAAATGAAGCGGTAGGCGTTGTACCATTAACGGCTACACCACCCATATAATATATACTGTAAAAGGTTAAAGTTTTTATACTAGCTTTTAGTTCAAGACTGTTTGCTTGATCTTTAAAAATTTGGTTTACAGTATCTATATAACCATATTTTTTTAAAATTTTTGAAAGTTGGTTACTAAAAATAGTATTATCTACTTTAACATCTTTGCTACTTGTATAAGTTCCTTTTTTCTTGTCAGTATCCTCGTCTATTTTTTCTTTATAATTCTTGTAAGCCAATGGCACTACTTTAAAGTCTTTATCTTTAATATCAAACTTTACATCATCAATATCAATGTATTTATCTGTACTTCCTTTAACTTGTTTTTTTCTTCCAGCTGTTGCCTCTAAAACATTTGGATAAAGATGAGCTTTAGGATTGATATAATCCACAGCACCTGGATAATACAAAAACAAACAAGATACGCAGTATAAATGATTCACTCTATCTGGCAATAACGCATAGTAAGTAGTTTTACAATCAGGTGTTTCTACTTTAATTTGTTTGGCATTTAAGTCTCGAGTAATAGTTGTGTTTACATCGCTGCCTGTACCAACTTTTTCATCATTTACAGTTACAGTAGATTTTGTGTTTGATGTGCTAATGGCAAGATCTTGGTGTTTTGAACCAAAAATGGTTACACAACTTGCCAATGTGAGAGAAGCACTAGTGATTAGTGCAATGTTTAGTTTTGATTTCATGGTTTTATTTTGGTTACAAATATTGGGAAAAAAACATATTGCACAAAATATTGCTAAGTTTGTTTTAAAAATATGCAAAATGCTAAAGACTTGTGAATCTTGTAGTAAGCAGTTTGAATGTAATGTTGATGATATTGCTAATTGTCAATGTTCAACAGTATTTATTATTAATGAAGGAAAAGATATTTTGCAAAAAAAATATAATGATTGCGTTTGCATAAATTGTATTAAAGACCTACACGACAACGTAAAATTGAAAGCAATACAGTTACTTTAATGTTACAGACAATATTTTTGCGTTGATATATTTAACTAAAATTTACTATTATGCCAATAAGAATGGTTGATGACGACAAAGACAATTACTCTAATGAGAATGAAAATACAGGAGGTAGCAGTGCGGGTGGTGGTAGTGGCTTTAATGGAAGAGGTGGAGGCAATGGTTTATTCCAGTTTTTGCCAATGATAATTGGACTTTTAATAAGAAAGCCAATATTACTTGTTGTGGTATTAATTATTGGTGGGCTAATGTATTTTAAAGGAGGATGTCATAGTTTAAATAATCTTTCAAATGCAGCATCTCAATATACAAAAGGTGGCAAATTTGACCCAAATGAATACAAAAAAGCCGATGTATATGAAGGGCTTGATACTACAAAAAACACTTTGCCAGAACTAGTTTCATTAAAGCAGTTTGCACCAAATAGAAAAAATCAAGGACAACAAGGTAGTTGTGTTGCCTGGAGTAGTGCTTATGCTGCACGTAGTATTTTACAAGCATCATCAACTGGCGAAAACCCCAATGATGCAGCATTTAGCCCAGCATTTTTATATAATCAAATCAAGTTAGATGGTTGTCAGGGCAGTTATATTATTCGTGCAATGGAAAATATGATTAATGTAGGAGTAGTACATTTTAATGATTTTCCATACACCGACCAGGATTGTAGCAAACAGCCAAATGCAAGTTTAATGAATGCTGCAGAGCAATATAAAATGCTTGGTTTTACAAGATTAAGTGGAGATGAAGATGCCAATGGAATTGATATTCACGCCATAAAAGAACATTTGGCAAAAGATGTTCCTGTGGTAATAGGTATGATGGTGGGTGGTAGTTTTATGGAAGATATGATGGGTAAAAATATTTGGAATCCAACTGAAGATGATTACAGAATGATGGGTTTTGGTGGACATGCAATGTGTGTAATTGGATATGATGATAGAAAAGATGGAGGTGCTTTTGAAATTATGAATAGTTGGGGTAGCAATTGGGGTAACGATGGAATTGCATTTGTGAAATACAGCGATTTTAAACGATTTGTCCGCGAAGCTTATGGCTTAAATCCAATGCCCAAAACAGGTAGTGCAGTTGCCACAACTTTAAGTTGCACTTTTGGTTTGGTAGATGGAAATAAAAACTACATACCATTACAACGTAGCAATAACAATGTTTTTACAACAGCCACACCTATAAAAAAGTTAAGTAAGTTTAAAGTAGAAGTTAAAAACAATACAGCTTGTTATGTATATGTAATAGCAAAAGAAACAGATGAAACAAGCTATGTTTTATTTCCTTATCCAAGTAATGATAACAGCAGACCAACAATGTTTTCGCCTTATTGTGGTATTACGGGTTATCGTTTATTTCCTCGTGGTAAAAGCTTGCAAGCAGAAATCTATTACCCAAAATAAAAGTGCAGGATTTAACAACGCAGTCAATAAAGCAATACAACAATTTGCTGCAAGCAATGTGCAATTTTCTTCTCAAAGCAACGGTACATTTGGATTTGAAACTAGCATATCCAATAAAAATGTTGTGGCTATGATTCTACAAATTGATAAACAATAAGTTTCAATAGAGCAGTTAAATTCTTAAAAAAAACATAAACTTTTTTTGTAAAAAAGATTATCTAAACGTTTTATTTACATTTACGCCAAAATTTTAACTGAATGAAGAAAGTATTTACGCTATTAGCCGTTTTGTCAATTGCTATTTTCTCGTTTTCTCAAAAGAAAACTACAACTTCGACAAGCAAAGCAGTTACTGGGAAACAACCTATTAATGCAAAACAAACTGTAACAACAAGTAAATCTGCTACTAGTAAAACAAGCAATTCAAAGAAACCAGTAGCATCTACTAAACCTGATAATTCAGGCGAAGGTCACAATATTACTTTAACATTAACTCCTGCAAAAAATCAAAAAGCTTATTTAGCTTGTTATTATGGCAAAGGGAAAGCGATTATAGATAGTTGTGTTCTAGATGATAAATGTGTAGGACATTTTAAAGGCAATGAAAAACTAATTGGTGGTATTTATTTCGTCGTTTCTCAGGCTTATAGCATTCAGTTTGAATTGTTAATTGGTGATGTACAAAAGTTTAGTGTAGTAGCTGATACAACTGCAAAAGATAAATTTGTTATTACAGGTTCTCCTGATAACGACTTGTTTAAAGTGTACTCAAAAAAATCTACAGAATATGGAATAGCATTAAAAAAAATAGCAGATAAATTGAAAGACGCTAAAACCAAAGAAGATACTACTGCTATTAGAAAAGAATATAAACTTAAGAATGAAGAGCTAAATAAATATAGAGATGAACTTGTAGCACAAAACTCAAATACCTTACTTGCAGCATTGCTTACTGCAATGAAAATTCCTGAAACACCTGAGCCAAAAGACACTTCTATTGCAGCATCTAACGAAGTGTATAGATACGTAAGAGAACATTATTTTGATGATGTTGTTTTTGCTGATGCAAGGTTATTACGCACACCTTTTTTTGAGCCAAAAATAGACGATTATTTTAAATATTATATTTCGATAGAAGCTGATAGCATCATTCCAGAAGTAAAGTATATGCTACTTTCTGCAAGAGAATCAAAAGAAATGTATGCTTATTTGTTGACTAAGTTTACTAATAAATATTTGTCTCCAGAGTATATGGGTCAAGACAAAGTGTTTGTGCATTTGTTTACAGATTATTACTTAAAAGGCGATACCGTTTTATTAGATGCAAAATCAAGAAAAACCATAATTGATAGAGGGTATAGCCTAATGCTTAATCCAATTGGTGGCATTGCAGGTGCATTAGATTTAACAGATAGTACTGGCAAGGTAATTTCTATGTATAGTTTAAAAAGCAAATACACTGTTGTTGCATATTGGTCTCCTACATGTGGGCATTGCAGACAAGAAATGCCAAGCTTAGATAGTATGTACAAAGCAAAGTGGAAAACTATTGATGTAAAAGTATATAGCATAATAAGTAAGGACGATGAATTGCACGAAATGAAGAAGTTTTTAAAAGAAAAAAATTTCACCAAAGATTGGTACTATACTTACGAAACCAAAGAAGCTCGTGAAGCTACAGAAAAAGCTGGTGTACCTAATTTTAGACAAGCCTACGATTTAAATAAAACTCCAATATTTTATCTATTAGATGCTGATAAAAGAATTTTATTGAAGAATGTAACCATTAGTCAAATGGACGATTTTATTACAAGGCGAACCAAAGCTGGCAAATAAAAATTTAATTACTCCAAATGTAAAATTTGGAGTTTTTTTATGAAACATTTTCAATGTTCTTTTACAACATCAAACCATTATTTTCGCTCACTTTTATATAATAATTTCAATCAAATGAAAAGAATAATTTTCTCAATTGTAGTATTGGCTTCTTTTACAGCAAAGGCTCAAACACTTTTTAGTTATGGCAATAAAACTGTAACAAAGACAGAGTTTTTAGCAGCATTTAATAAAAATCCATCTCAAAATAGCGATAGAAAAAAGGCATTGGAAGAATACAGAAATTTGTATGTAAACTTTAAACTTAAAGTGCAAAGTGCTATTGATGGTAAATTAAATGCTCAACCAAGTTTTGTGCAAGAAAGTAATAACTTTAAAAGACAAATTGCCGAAACAGTTATTAACGAAGAAGCAGATGCAAAAGCACTTTTAAGCGAAGCTTTTACACGTAGTCAAAAAGATATTGATGTGTCACAAATATTTATTGCAAGCAATGGCGATACAACTGCTGCAAGAATGGAAATTTATAAAGCTTATACCGAGTTAAAAGCTGGTAAAAGTTTTGATGAGGTTTTAAATAAGTTTTGCAATGACGAGTCTGTAAAAAAAGCAAAAGGAAATATTGGAAGAAACAGCTAAAGTAGATTCTACTGCTGATGTAGTTTATAAAAAAGTAAAGCGTGGAGAAAATTTTGGAGCATTGGCTGCAGATTATAGCAACGATTATACAACAGCTAATAATAAGGGAGATATGGGTGAAATTGGGTTAGGTAAATTTGATAAAGATTTTGAAGAAAAAATATTTGCTTTAAAAAATGTTGGTGATATATCAGAAAAAATTCACACCAAGTTTGGTATTCATATTATCAAATTATTAGAAGTTAATCCTATTGCAAAAACACTCGATGATGCTAATTATGCATCAACTTTAAAAGTTAAATTAGACAATAGTGATAGACTCTCAATCGCTAAGAAAAATCTTTTAACTAAATGGAAAACATTAACAGGTTTTAGAAAAGGATTTTATAGCGAAGCTTCTGTTTGGGGTTTTATTGATAGCACAATAATGGATAGACCAGTAGAAAGTTTTATTGGTGTTGCAGGTGATTCAACAGTTTTGTTTTCTTTTAAAAAGCAAAATATTAAAGTTGCAGATTTTATTGAGTATGTAAAATCTGTACGTTTTAGTGAAACTGAAAATGGATTAAAACCTTACGAAGAATTAATAAAAGTTTATGAAGACCAAAGCACTATAGATTATTATAAAAATCATATTGATGAATACAATAAAGCTACACAGCAACAGTTAAAGGAATTTGACGAAGCTAATTTATTATTTGCTGCAATGGATAAAAATGTGTGGAGTAAAGCATCTGAAGATACAGTTGGACTAAAAGATTATTACAAACAAAATATGAGCAAGTATTCTTGGAAGCCAGGCGTGGCTGCAGTTACAATAAGTGCCAATAGCTTGACACTTGCAACTGATTTGTACGAAAAAATAACTCAAAACCCAGCAGATTGGAAAATAATAGTTGCAGCAGAAGGTGCAAAAGCAACTAGCGATAGTGGTAGATTTGAATTTGACCAAATGCCTGTAAAAGCAGCTATTGAGAAGAAAGTTGGATTTATTTCTAAGCCAGAAAAAATGGGTGGAGATGAAACTTTTAGTTTTATCTATATTACTGGAATAATTAATGATGCACAACAAAGAAGTTTTGAAGATGCTCGTGGATTAGTAATTAATGATTACCAACAAGTTTTAGAACAAAATTGGTTGACTCAACTAAAAAAGAAATATCCAGTTATGTTTAAAGAAGATGTTTGGAAAACTATCAAATAGTTTTTCAACTGTATTGTATAAAAAAGCCACAAAATATTTTGTGGCTTTTTTTATTATTTATTCAATAAAATTTTATACAACAGCAGCACTTTCCATTGCTTTTCCTGCTTTCTTTCTATCATCTTCGTTTAACAATGTTTTACGCATACGAATGTTTTTTGGTGTTACCTCAATACACTCATCTTGTTGAATATACTCCATACATTCTTCTAATGTTAACTGAGTTTTAGGAGTAATTCTAACGCTATCATCACTACCACTTGCACGGTGATTGGTTAGTTTCTTTTCCTCAACAGCGTTCACATTCAAATCTCCTGGCTTAATATGTTCTGCAATAATTTGACCAGCATAAACCTCATCTCTAGGATCAATAAAGAAAGTACCCCTATCTTGTAATTTATCTATTGAATAGGCAGTTGTAACACCACCAAATTTTGAAATTAATACACCGTTACTTCTTCCAGGAATTGGCCCTTTCCAAGGTTTGTATTCTGCAAATCTGTGAGCCATAACAGCTTCCCCAGCAGTACCAGTAAGCATTTGAGAACGCAAGCCTATCAAGCCTCTTGAAGGAATATCAAACTCTAAATGTTGCATTTCACCTTTGCTTTCCATTACCAACATTTCACCTTTACGTTGAGTAACAAGGTCAATTACTTAACCACTAAATTCACTTGGCACATCAACTACTAAAACCTCATAAGGCTCGTGTTTTTTGCCATCAATTTGTTTAACCAATACTTGAGGGTTACCAACAGTTAATTCATAACCTTCTCTACGCATTGTCTCAACCAATACACCTAAGTGAAGAATGCCACGACCAAACACATTAAAACTATCTGCACTATCTGTATCCTCAACTCTTAATGCCAAATTCTTTTCAGTTTCTTTCATTAGTCTATCACGTAAGTGACGAGATGTAACAAACTTACCATCTTTACCAAAGAATGGTGAGTTATTAATGCTAAAAGTCATACTCATCGTAGGTTCATCAACACTAATGATAGCAAGAGCTTCTTGATTTTCAATATCAGAAATAGTATCACCAATTCCAAAATCTTCTAATCCTACAACAGCACATAAATCACCAGTTAAAACCTCTGTTACTTTACGTTTTCCCATTCCTTCAAAAACATATAATTCTCTAACACGTGTTTTTTTAACAGTACCATCTGCTTGCATTAAAGCAATTGGTTGATTTTCGCTAATACTTCCACGAGTTACTTTTCCAATGGCAATTCTTCCTAAAAAAGAAGAGTAATCTAAAGAAGTTATTTGCATTTGCAAAGTGCCATCATTCACTTTTGGCAATGGAACATATTGAATAATACCATCCATTAAAGGAGTAATATCTTCACATTGTACATTTTCGCTATTGAACCAACCATTTTTTCCACTACCATAAAACGTAGGGAAATCAAGTTGCTCTTCAGTTGCATCAAGGTTAAAGAATAATTCAAAAACTGCATCATGCACTTCATCAGGACGACAGTTTGGCTTATCAACTTTATTAATTACCACAATTGGTTTAAGGTTTAATTGAAGAGCTTTTTGCAACACAAATCTTGTTTGTGGCATTGGTCCTTCAAAAGCATCAACCAATAAAATAACACCATCAGCCATTTTTAATACACGCTCAACCTCACCACCAAAATCGGCGTGACCAGGAGTATCAATAACATTAATTTTTACATCCTTATAAGTAACAGCAGCGTTTTTAGAGAAGATAGTAATACCTCTTTCTCTTTCCAAATCGTTGCTATCCATAATCAAATCACCAGTTTCTTGGTTGTCTCTAAACACTTTTGTGGTGTGAAGAATTTTGTCCACTAAAGTCGTTTTGCCGTGGTCAACGTGTGCAATGATTGCAATGTTGCGAATGTTTACCTAGCTTAAAAATTAATTAGTATTGAGTAAAAGATAATGTTTATAGGCATTTTAACCAATGAACTAATCAACTTATAAACCAATTAACTAAAATTTGGTGTGCAAAAGTAAGGGATTGAGCGTTGGCGAATCTTGAAAAGTGTAAACCACTGAGACTTAACAATTAGTTCACATTAAAAAAATAAACACATTAACCGCATTGGAATGAATTGTTTTATTAAAAAACCATTTATCATAACAAAATACAACTTAACATTATTTAACCTTTCATTTTTGTTGTAGCATATATGTTTGCAGTATTATTTATAAAATCAAAACGAATGAAAAAAATTGTTGTATCGCTTGTTGCAGGTTGCTTGTTTACTGCATCCACACAAGCACAAGCACCCAAAGTTAAATTCGAAAAATACACTTTGGCTAATGGTTTAAAAGTGATTTTGCATCAAGACAAATCTGCACCTGTAGTTGCAGTTACAGTATTGTATCATGTGGGCAGTAAAAATGAAGATACTGGACGCACAGGATTTGCTCACTTTTTTGAACACCTTTTGTTTGAGGGAAGTGAAAATGTTAAACGTGGCGAATTTGACAAATACATTAAAACGGCTGGTGGTATGTCAAATGCTAATACTTCTCAAGACAGAACTTTTTATTATGAAGTATTGCCATCAAATCAATTTAAACTGGGTTTATGGTTAGAAAGCGAAAGAATGTTACATGCTAAAATTGAAGATATTGGTGTAAATACACAACGTGAAGTTGTTAAAGAAGAAAAACGTCAGCGTATAGACAATCAACCTTATGCAAGTTTTATGGGAGAAACCTTTAAAAGAGCATTTAAGGAACATCCATATAAATGGCAACCTATTGGTAGTATGGATCATTTAAACCAAGCACAATTAAGCGAATTTATTGCATTTTATAAAAAATTCTATGTGCCAAATAATTGTGTATTATCAATAGCTGGAGATATAGATATTGCTGAAACTAAAAAACAAATTGACAATTATTTCTCAGCAATACCTGCTGGAAAAAGCAGCATTCCAAGACCAAATATTGTTGAGCCTGCCTTAGGTGGTGAAGTAAGAGATGTAATTGAAGATAATATTCAATTGCCTTTACTAGTTCACGCATATCGCACACCAAAACAAGGCACAGAAGAATACTATGCTTTCAATGTATTATCAACACTATTGTCTGGTGGGCAAAGTGCAAGAATGCAAAAAATATTGGTGAATCAAAAGCAAGTTGCTGTTCAAGCATTTGCATTTCCATTAGCTTTAGAAGATGCTGGTTTGTTTATTAATTTGGCTTTGCCAAATATGGGCACAACAGTAGATGATTTAGAAAAATCAATGGATTCTATAGTTAATGATTTAAAGGAAAACTTGGTGAGTGATAGAGAATTTCAAAAAGTAAAAAACCAAATTGAAAGCGAGTTTGTACAAAAAAATTCAAGCGTTGCAGGTATTGCAGAAAGCTTGGCAGATTACGAAACTTATTTTGGTGATGCTAATTTGATTAATACTGAAATTGAAAAATTTAGAAAAGTAACTAAAGAGGATATTAGAAACCTAGCTAAAAAATATTTTACTAAAGACAACAGAGTGGTATTGACTTATGTACCAAAGAAAAAATAGATAATGTGATTGAAGATGTGTTATTGATGATTAATAGTAATCATACTCAATAACCAATCCTCATTAATTAACAATTAATAATCAATAATAAAATAATAATGAAAAATAAATTATTTAAAATATCAAGCCTGCTTACAATAGCAATATTGTTTGTAGCTACTAGCAGCAATGCACAAGTTGATAGAACTAAAGCACCTGCACCCAATGCTGCACCTATCATTAAAATAGGCACACCAGCAAAATTTGTTTTGCCCAATGGACTAAAAGTATTTGTTGTACAAAACAATAAATTACCAAGAGTTTCAGCATCATTAACCTTTAATTACGACCCAATTTTAGAAGGAGATAAAGCTGGCTATGTAAGCTTGGCTGGTGAGTTAATAAAACAAGGCACAACAACCAAGAAAAAAGAAGTGCTTGATGAAGAGGTTGATTTTTTAGGAGCTAATCTTTCAACATCAGCATCATCTGCAAGTGTTAATGCATTATCATCAAACTTTAATAAAGCATTTGGTTTAATGGCAGATGTGGTATTGCACCCAGCTTTTTTAGAGAGTGAATTTGACAGATTGAAAAAACAAACTTTAACAGGGTTAGAAGCAGAAAAAGAAGATCCAAATTCTATTTCAAGCAATGTGTCTAACAAGTTAATGTATGGAGCCAATCATCCTTATGGAGAATTTAATACAGAAGCAACTGTAAAAAACATTACACTAGCTGATGTGAAAAAATATTACAATACCTATTGGAAACCCAATGTAGCTTACCTTGTTTTTGTAGGAGATATTACCCCAGCAAATGCACAAAAATTAGCTTTGCAATATTTTGGCAAATGGCAAAAAGGTGTGTGCCAGCAAGAAACTTTTCAGCACCAAAATTTTTAAATAAACCAGTAATAGCAATTGTTGACAGACCATCATCTGTGCAAAGCAATATCAATATTGTTTCTGCTATTAATTTAAAACCAGGTACTGCCGATGTTATCCCTTCTGCTGTAGCAAATTCTATCTTGGGTTCTCGTGATTTATCTAGCAGATTAAATAGCAATCTTAGAGAAAAACACGCTTTTACTTATGGGGCTTATTCTAGTGTAAATGCAGATAAAGTTGTTGGTAATTTTACTGCTGGTGCAAGTGTTAGAAACGAAAAAACAGATAGTGCAATACAAGAGTTTTTAAACGAGTTTAACAGATTAAAAAAAGAAGCAGTTGATGAAAAATTAGTTGATACTACAAAAAAATTAATGAGTGGCGAGTTTGCACTTTCATTAGAGTCTCCAAGCACAGTAGCTAGGTTTGCATTAAATACAGCACGTTATAATTTACCAGCAGATTATTATCAAAATTATCTTGCTAATTTATCTAAGGTAAATGCTGCTGGTGTGCAACAAATGGCAAACAAATACATTAGCAACAACAATATGTACATAGTAATTGTTGGTAATGCCAAAGAAATTGCTAAAGGATTAGAGAAATATGGAGATGTAAAATATTTTGATATCTATGGAAATGAAACACAACCATCAACTACCAAAGCTGTAGATGCAGGTATTACTGGTAAAAGTATTATAGAAAAATATATTGCTGCAGTAGGTGGCGATGCTGCAATTGCTGCTATTAAAGATGCAGAAATAAAAGGTACTGCTGAAATTCCTGGAGCACCAATGAAGCCAGATTTTGCTAGAAAATATATTTTAGGTAGTGCTTATTCTAGCATTGTAAGTGCAATGGGTGGTGCAATGGTATTGCAAAAACAAGTTGTTGCCAATGGTGTTTATACTTCCATTCAAAATGGGCAAACTGAAACTTTAGAAGATGATGACAAGGAAGAGTTAGATGAAGAAACAATGTTTGTGAACGAAGTATATTACCTTAAAAATAACTATACTTTAAATGTAGCAGGAATTGAAGCTCTTGATGGTAAAGATGTATATGCAGTAAAAGTAAAAAGTGCAAAAGGTAGAGGGTTTACCAACTACTACGATGTAGTAACTGGATTTAAAGTAAAAACAACGCAAATGGTAGATGGTCCTGCTGGTGCAAAAGTGCCAGTATCTACAATTTTGGGCGATTATAAGACTTATAGCAATGTACAAATGCCTACAAAAGTTATACTAGACCAAGGTGTAAAAATAACTGTAACTTTTACTGATGTAAAAATTAATAGTGGCTTAAAAGTGGAAGATTTTAAATAACATAAAACTATTGTTATTGATAAAAAAGGCTCAAGCATTATTGAGCCTTTTTGTATATTGTAAACTCTTTTTAGTCTCCGTCTTTATTGTATCTTTTGACTAACAAAGTTTTATAGAATACAATGTTGTGATAAATCCAAACATCGGCGAAGATGGAAGTGAAGAAGAACAAAGAAGGTAAAAAGCTTATTATGCTATAGGTTTGAGTTTCCCACAAACTGAGACTATTTAACAGATAATAATATACTGCTGTCGCGAATAGTTCAATAGAAAACCTCTACTCTTTTATAAATGAAGTGGATTTTTTAACTCCGTTTTGCTCTGCAGTTATGATGTAATATCCAGTGCTAAGTTTTGTAATATTTGTATTAATATTTTTTTCAGCATTAGCTTGTAATAGTTCTTTCCCTTTTTGTAAAACAACTCCTTTTGTATTTGTTATTACCCAATTGCAAAGACCATTAAAACTTGATCTTAGCATAACTCTTCCATCAATTTTTACAGGGTTGGGAGTAATTACAATTTGTAAACTACTTTCATTTTTGTTAGATTTTATTAAAATAGTATTTGAATAAATAGGAGAAGTAGTAGGCTCAAATCCAACTATTCTATAAAATCCTTTTTCAATATTTAGTTTATGATTAAATGTTGTAGTACTATTAGCCAACTTTGCTATTTGTAAAAAATCTACACCATTGCTACTAAATTCAATACTAAACTTTATTTTATTGTTTGAGCCTATTGTTTGCCAATTTAAATTGGCAACATCATTACTTAACAATTTACCAGATAATTCTATTTTTTTTGCTGGTAAAATGCTTAAAATATTTCCTGTCCATAAACCCCTGCCATAGGTGGCTGCCAAAACAGTATTATCGCTTTTTCTTAGTTTTAGCATACTCGTTCTTACAGTAGGAAATTCGGGACTTGGATTCCAGACTGTACTTTAACCATTTACTGATCCTGTTACAAACACGCCTGTTTCTGTACCTAATATTAGCTTGGTATTTAATGTAGGATGAAATAACGCCCAACGCACAGGCATATCTGGTAAATTGCCATCAATTGCTGTCCAAGATGTACCACCATTGTTGGTAACCCATACATTACTTACGCCATAATTACTAAATACTACTGCCAGATTATTTTCATTGGTGCCAACTGCAACACAGCGTATAGTGCCATTAGGAAAACTAGTACTACCAATTGAAACTAGTTTAGCGTTTGCACTTGTAGCGGTTACTGTATCTGCATTATTTAAAACAAATAAACCACCGCCAGTTGTACCTATAAATAATTTTGTTTTACCAGCACCCACTTGGCTGTATGGCGAAACTGTAAATGCTGTAGGTGTTTTACCACTCATTGCAGTAAAGGTTAATTCAATGGAAGAGTCTCCTGTAGTGGGATTTTCCCATTTTAAAATACTACCACTACCATTGTTAGCAAAAAACTTTTTATTGTAGCTATCATAATCATTTGCATTAACAAATGAACCACCAGTATAATTTAAAGAAACTGAATTAAAACTTGCACCACCATTGGTACTTCTAAAATACTCGTTATACACATAACTTGTAAATTGAAACTGGGGGTTAATTTGGTCTATATGGCAATAGCAGCCATCTCCGCCAGTAACTTCTTTGCTATAGCTAAGTCCGATATTTTTAAACTGATGAGATCCATTATCTTGAGCTCCTGCTAAAAAATAATTGGTAAGTGTTGGGTGAATAGCACAACTGTAAAATTGCTTTATTCTCAGGTTCTCATTTTTATCTTTAAACGTGTTACCATCGTCTGTCGAATAGAAAATGCCCCCATCTCCCGCAATTAATAATTTTCTATTGGCTCCAATTTTCCACCATTTCATATAATGATGGTCTGCATGGACATAAGGACTCACCGAAACCCAATTACTTATTCTATTAATGGTAGCTCCACCATCTGTAGATTTAAAGGCATCTAATCCTCCCATCAAAATCTCATTATCATTATCTGGATTTATAAATAAGGTTAAATTTACCCATCCCTGACCATTGGTAACATTATCAGTATATCCACTTGTATTTTTTAAAGTCCAGGTAGCACCACCATCTGTAGATTTATAACAACTATCCACCTCTCTGGAACTGTTGCAGGTTAAGGCATAAAGTGTGTTTCCTTTACTTGCCAAAACCATTCTCATACTTGCAGTTGCCGATTTTCTAATGCCAATACTAGTAGTCCAACTACTTGTTGTCACTGTTGCAGGATTGTTGGTGTATCTGTGATAAACTGTTGTACCAAAAAAACCAAAAGCAGCGTGCAACCTACCGGTACTGCTTATTTCAATATCTGTACAATTTGCATTTGTTCCAGTAGGTGTTATAGTTATCCAGGTAGCACCACCATCTGTTGAGCGTAATAAGCCATTGGTTGTTGCATAATAAACATTGCCAGCTGCGTCACATAATATCTCAAAACTTTTTGTATAGCTTGTAGTTGAAACAAGTTGCGTCCAAGTGATACCATGATCGATTGATTTAAAAACACCGCTTCCATTTAAAGCTCCCTGATTATTCCATGGCTCACCAGTTGCCATATACATTATATTAAGATTAGCGGGGTTTTGACAAATAGAAGACACACTCATATTACTCAAAAAATCATTAACAGGTTGCCAATTGGGTTTGGTTGATAAAAAATTGGTACACTTCCAAATACCACCTGTTACACTACCACAAAAAACAGTATTACCCGTTGCATCTGCTGCATCAATTAAAACACTATTTATCCTACCCGCAGTATAGGCTTCATTGCCTGTATTGCCTCTTTTGTTACCTCCATCAACACTATCATATGCAGGCCCACGCTCTTGCCACACAACACCTTCATACATAGTGTTTATATTGGCTTTTAAGGTATTGGTATAGTTAATAGCATTCCATAAGCGTTCTATTGGTACATAGCCTAGTGCAGGGTCTTTGGTATCTTCAAACTCTTGTTTGTATCTTTCTAGTTGTTCGTCATACTCATCTTTTTCCAACCTTTTATTTTCAGCTGTTTGATGCTCTTTTGTATGTGTAGTTGATGAGTTGGAATGACAGGCTGTTAAAAAAAGACCAACCAGAAAAGAAATTAAGAGTAGGTTTTTATGGCTCATAAAAAAGAATGAATGTTGAAAATAGGTATTTTCAGCAATAAAATGCAACAAAGCAATAAAATACTTTACTAACTTTTAGGTTAATAAAATGTTGGTGAAGAAAACCAATGAAGGTAAAATTTTCCTAAAACTCAACAATAAAACCAATAGTAGGCGTTATTTGTACATCATCATTTTTAAGCAATGTAGGTATCCCATTGCTTCCATCTGCCTTAATTGCTAAGCCATCTGTAGTTGCAAAAGCAGTATTATCAGCAGTTCGTTTAAATGTATACGAAGGAACTTCATTACCCTTTGCTCCATACCAGTTTGTAACATCTAAAAATAAATCAAACGTTACTTTCCTAAAATTCCACTTCTTATCAATCCTTAAATCACTTCCATTAAACCCATTTAAACGAAGAGTATTTAAATTTGTATAATCTAGTATTCCTTTTCCTTGTGATAAATAATTTGTTCTTGAGGCTGCTTCGTCATAAGGAGTATAAGGAGCACCTCCTTGAAAACGAAACTTCAAACCTAATTCCCAGTTTCGGCGAAATTTATAGCCTAAAGTAGCACTTAACAAGTGTTCATTATCCCAACTACTAGGTGTCAAAACATTGTTTGCTCCACTAAATTTACTTCTATAAAAAGTATAAGAAAATATTCCAAAAAAACGTTTCGCTAATTTCTTTTGAGCAAACACTTCAATACCATAAGCATTTCCATTACCGTTTGTGATGACAGGTTCATTACCCAACACATTAAAATCATTACCAAGGTTGGTTAATGAAATACCATTACGAAGTGATACTGGAACATTGTTATAATTTTTATAAAATACCATTACGAAGTGATACAGGAACATTGTTATAATTTTTATAAAAACCTTCTACCGTAAAACGTAATCCATCATTTGGCAAATATTCAATACCAGCAACATAATGATCACTTTTTTGATATTTGCTATTAGTATTTACCAAGTTATTGTTATTGTCGGCAAACCCTAAAATGGTGTAAGGAGCAATTTTATAATAAGTTCCAATAGAGGCATTTGCTGTCCATTTATCTGCTAATACATAGCTAAAAGAAATACGAGGGGAAAGTGTTTGCAATGGATTATTACCGTCTGTTGTAAAATTGTTCATATCAGTTCTTAAACCTCCACTCACACCTAAACGGTTATCAAAAAAGCGTTTGCTTACTTGTATAAATGCTCCATATTTTAAAAAATTATTAAAAGGACTTGTAAAATTAATAGAAACATTTGGCTGAATGATAGCACCACTATTGTCTCTTAATTCCTTTCTTAAAACGGTAAATGTTGTATTGTTGTATTCAGCTAATTGCAGCATTCCACCATAAGCAATCTTCCAACCGTTTATATTTTTATTTACATCAATCCTCAATTTATTTTCAGTTTCATTTGAATTAACTGATAATGTTTGTTGAGAAGGCAATTGAAGTTTATTATCTTCAAATTGTTTTATTTTATTGTTAAAGGAATTGCGGCTCAAAGCAATATTAAGAAACCCATTTTGCAGCAATCGTTTTAAAGTAAGTCCAACGGTGTAAGTGTTTTGACTGATGATTGGGTTAGAATTTATGATATATAATTTTTCAGGCGTTGCTTTTTTTATTTCGGCAAAACTAAACTCGTCTATAGCTCCAATACCAATAAATGAAATGGTTGTTTTTTTATCTATTTGATGGGTAATTTTTGTTTGAAAATCCCAATAATTTGGGCGAATAGGCAAATCAATTAAAGAAAAAAGTAGTTGTAAATAGGAACGCCTTGCAGATGCAAGAAAAGTGGTTTTTTTATTTTTAGAAAGGGGCCCTTCAAAAGTTGCAGCCAATTCACTTGCACTTAATCGTACATTACCTTGTACTTTATTTGGATTGCCAGTACGTTGTTTAAACTGAAAAACGGAACTCAAAGCATTGTCATAACGAGCATCAAAGGCTGACGAACTTAGTTTTACATCTTCAATAAAAGACACATTTAAAATACCTTGTGGACCACCAGAACTTCCTTGTGTTTGAAAATGGTTAATAACAGGAACTTCAATACCATCTAAATAAAAAACATTTTCACTAGGGCCACCACCACGAATAATAATATCGTTTCTAAAACCTCCTCCACCAACACCTCCACCAACGCCTGGCAAAGTTTGAATCACTTTACTAATATCAAAGTTACTACCAGGATTCGCTCTTATTTCTTCTGATGTTAAGCGTTGTACACTTAGAGGTGTTTCTAAAGTAGCTGCTTTTACAGTTCGTTTATTAGAATTAACTACAACCTCTGTTAAAGTACTTGCTGTAGGTTCTAACTCTACGTTTACATTATTCTCATTACCTGAATTTATAGCGATGTTGTAAAGCGTTTCCGATTTGTAACCAATTGCAATAAACTTAATGTTATAGGTCCCTAAAGATATTCCTGCAATTCTAAATAAACCATTTGAATCTGTAACTGCACCTTTATTAGTTGCTTCTATAACAACATTAGTATTGGGCAATGTTTTTTGTGTTAGTTTGTCAACAACTTTACCTGAAATGCTTCCATTGTTTTGGGCATTTAACATAACTGGAATTAGAAATAGGATTGGAAAAAAAATCTCTTTTTTAAATATTTTCATTAAAAACATATTTTACTTTTTGTATGTGTAAATTGAAAGATGACTTGTTGTTAATTAACAACTGAGTAAGCTTTTGTAAAATTGTGCCTTACCCTTATTTTTAGGTTACTGAATTAGGGAAATTCGTAGTTTCAATATTTTGATGAATGAAAAACAATCCCTTAAGATATTTGTTGGAGTTACTTTCCACTCATCCATTTCAATAAAAGTTCATCTTAAAGCCCTTATTTTTAACGTTCAAACTTAATTAAATGAAAAAATTAATTGTATTCCTTTTTTTAGCAATATCTATTTGGGCTTGTAATACCAAGCCTGCTACCACCATTGCAGCAGCCAATAAAGAGCTTGCCAAAATGCTGGATGCTTATTATGAAGAAAGGTTGCAATTGTTTCCATTGGAAGCCACATCTAATGGCGATAACAGGTATAACGATAAATTGTATGCAGATTTTACCGATGACTATAGGGCAAAACTAAAAACATTTTACAGCAAGTATGCTAGCGAAATTGACAAGTTTAAACGCGATGATTTGAACAGTAACGATAAAATAAGTTACGATGTATTTAAACGCGAAATGCAAATGAGTTTAAAGGGATTAACTTTTAAAGATAACCTTACACCATTGAATCAGTTTTATGGTCGTCATTTAGATATGGGTCAACTGGGCAGTGGCGATGGTAACCAACCTTTTAAAACCTTTGAAGATTATACCCATTGGATACAACGTGCTACTGCATTTAGTGTGTGGGCAGATAGTGCTATTGTTTATTTTAGAAAAGGAATGAATGAGAATTATGTTTTGCCAAAGGCGTTGGTGGTAAAAATTATTCCGCAGTGCAAGGATGTAATAGTAGATGATGTAACCAAAAGCCTGTTTTGGGGACCAATGAATAAAATACCAGCATCGTTTAACAGTAATGATAAAACCCAGTTGACTATAGCTTATACCAATCTAGTTAAAAATGTATTGAACCCTGCTTATCAAAAACTAGCCAATTTTTTTGAGAAAGAATATTTGCCAAAGGCAAGAACATCAAGTGGCATTAGCAGCAATCCTACAGGCAGTGATTACTATAAATATTTAATAGAGCAATGGACCACTACCAACAAAACGCCTGATGAAATTTATGCCAAAGGGCTTGAAGAAGTAAAACGCATTTTGGGTGAAATGGAAAAGGTAAAAGCTGAGGTGAAATACAATGGCGATTTAAAATCGTTTTTTGAGTTTATGAAAAATGACAAACAGTTTATGCCTTATAAAACACCTGAAGAAGTGATTGCTGCATTTAAAAATATTCAAAGCACTATTGACCCTAATTTGAAAAAAATGTTTGGCAATACCCCTAAAACAAGGTTTGAAATTAGACAAACAGAAGCGTTTAGAGCAGCAAGTGCCAGTGCAGAATATAACCAAAGTAGCGAAGACGGCACAAGACCTGGCATTTTTTATATTCCTATTATAGACGCAACTAAGTTTAACACTACAAGTGGTATGGAAAGTTTGTTCTTGCACGAAGCTATTCCTGGTCATCATTATCAAATAAGCCTGCAACAAGAGAATAAAGAGTTGCCTAAGTTTAGACGCTTTAGCTGGTATGGTGCTTATGGCGAGGGCTGGGCTTTGTATTGCGAAAGCTTGGGTAAAGAGTTGGGTTTATATACAAATCCTTATCAGTATATGGGTGCTCTAGGAGATGAAATACACAGAGCTATTCGCTTGGTGGTAGATGTAGCATTACATACCAAAAATATGACACGAGAAGAAGCCATAAAGTATATGATGGAAAATGAAGCCATTAGTGAACAAGGGGCTACTGCTGAGATTGAACGTTATATGGCAATACCGGCACAAGCATTAAGTTATAAAACGGGTGCATTAAAAATAAAAGAGTTGAGAGAAAAATATACTACACAGCAAGGTGCTAGTTTTTCTTTAAAAGCCTACCACGATGAATTGTTGAAAGATGGTTGCCTACCACTTGATGTATTGGAAGGTAAAATGAATGATTGGGCTAAGAAAAACTGATGAACTGCTGATGCAATTGTAATACTTGTGTTATTACCAATTGTTGCTCATCATTTACAATAACTGCATCGCAAAGTTTTGTTTTTATTTGGTCGTCAATCTGGTTTTTCATTCTGGCATCAACTTGTTCTTTGGTAATGTTATCTCTTTGCATAACACGTTTATAGCGTAAGTGTTTGGGAGCCACAACACCTATTACATATTTTAAATTAGTTGCACTGCCAGCTTCAAACATTAATGCTGCTTCTTTAATAACATAAGGGCTTTTCTGCTGCAACACCCAATTGTAGTAGTGCTGTATTGTGGCAGGATGAACAATAGCATTTAGAAGTTCTAGTTTGTAGCTATCGTTAAATACAATATCTGCAATATATTTTCTGTTTAATGTGTTGCCAATGTAACTTGCTGCACCAAATGTTGCAATAATTTGTTGTTGTAAATCAGTGCTGCTATTCATTAATTTTTTAGCCTCATCGTCTGCATTAAACACAGGTATTCCCAATACATTAAATATTTTGGCAACTGTTGTTTTGCCTACGCCAATACCACCTGTTAAACCTATTTGTAACATAATGTAAATTAATTTAGCACCTCATACCAGAAAGTAATACTAAAAAAAATAAAAAAAGCAACAATGTACCTACTACGCCACTAAGCAATATTGATATAATAATACTTCCCCTTTTACTAAAATTATTTTTGCTTACTACTTTCTTAAACAAAAAAAATAAACATACATATACTGCAATAATTGCAAGCCATATTATAAAATATCCAATTATACTGCTCATATAGTCAATAAAAAATCTCAAACAATATTACAACTGTTTGAGATTTTCTTTAATAAATTCTTGATGATGCTCTTTTAGCTCAACAATTAAGCTGTAGCAGTTGCTTTATTTACATTAGCACTCCACTCTTGACTAATAGCACTTTTTTCGATTTTTAAATAACTGCCAGGGTTAACTTCAATTTGTAAAGTACCATCTTCGTTTATTTTATAAACTGTTGCATGAATACCAGCAATAGTTACAATTTTATCGCCTTTTTTTAAGTTGTCAATATATGATTTTTGTTGCTTAGCTTTTTTAGCTTGAGGACGAATCATAAATAACCAAAATATTAAAATCATACCACCAATCATTAAGAAAGTAGGTATTGGACTAGCATTAGGTTGTTGCCCTGCAGGAGGAGCCATTAAAATTAAATTTAGAAAATGTAACATCTGATTTTTGTTTTAAATTATTAATTATTTCAACTTTAAAAATATCTTTTTATTCACCTTCAACCTTGTGTCTTGGCACCACTCTATCATTGCTTTCGCAACCAATAATATGTGCTTTAAAGGTTAAAATTTGTGTACTGTCTGGTTTGGCATTGGTGGTTACAATTATTGTTTTTACAACATCGTCGCACTGCCCTTTGCTACTAAATGTTGCAGCAACCCAACCTTCTTTTTGTGGTTGAATTTCTCCATCTGTATAAGATGCAATGGTGCAACCACAACTAGGACTAACATTAAATAATACCAATGGTTTATTGCCTGTGTTTAAACACCTAAACTTTACTTCTTTTTTATCGCCACTGTTTATTGTTCCCAAATCAAACAAAGTATCCAACCATTTTACAGAAGTTCTATATGAACTGTCTTTTGTTATTTTATTAACCAAATCCTGATGCTTGTTTTTTTCATTTTTACAAGACAATAAAACAAGCATCAATACTGCTGTAAGCAAAAAATTACTTTTCATAGTTTAACGTTACTTATTTTTTCTGTAATCTACTTTATCAATTTTTCCTGCTGCTGTTAATTCTTTATATAAATTATCTAGCAAGCCATTTACAAACTGTCCACTTTGTGGTGTGCTGTATTCTTTTGCCAAATCTATATATTCATTAATAGTAACTTTTGTAGGAATGGTTTCAAAATACAACAATTCACTTAAGCCCATTTGCAAAATAATTAAGTCTAAAGATGCAATTCTATCTACATCCCAATTCTTCAATTTTGGCGAAATGTATTCTAATAAATGGTCTTTCTTTTCTAAACAAGTATTTAATAAAAGTTTAGCAAAACTCCATTTATCAGCATCAAGCATATTTATCATTTCAAGGCTTTGAGGTCTTGATAAATAGGCATTTAATAAACTCAATAACATTTCAATATCGTCATCCCAATTGGCAAATTTATCTTCGCAATAAGATACAAATACATCTGACTGTAACATTATGTTATTGAATATTAAACTCAATATGGCTACGTCTTCTTTTTTACCTCTAGCTTCAATAGCAATATATTGTTTGTATTCATCTGTTTCGGTAAGTTGTAGGTACAATTTTCTTGTAATATCGTCATCAACTACCAAATTAGTTTTGTATTGTTCAACTGCAATTTTATAGCTAACATTTTCAAGTATTTGCCACAACATGATATTGCCAGCAATCTTGGTATTTACATTTAAATCTTGTTCTGATGGAACATTTTTAGCAGCACGGTGTCTTGCATCTCTTTCTGCATACTTTGCAACAGCAAGTACATTGGTTAATAAAAAAACAAAAAGTTCTCTTGTTTTATCAAAATTTCTATCTAGTGTTTGAACAGGGTTTCTAAATGCTGTAGTATCGCTTGTAGTATCAATTGAATAAAGCAATTGCATCACTTTAATTCTTATGTTTCTTCGTGTTATCATTACCTATTTAAGAGCTTTATTTTTTGAGGTGGCAAATATAGGTAGTTGATGATTTGGTTAACTGATAAGTTTATGTGTTCTATGTTTCCATTGCTTCTAAAAGAAGGAATAATTATCGCAAAACCATTTGTCTATCAGCGTCTAACCGTATTAAAATAAAAATAAGAATGGTGAACGTTAATAAAGAAGAGCCTCCATAACTTATCATTGGCAATGTAATACCTGGAGATGGAAACAAACCAATAGTCATTAAAATATTTAATGCAATATGAAAAAACAAAATACTGGCTACACAATAGGCATACACACGACTAAAAGTACTTCTTTGTCTTTCTGCCATTGTAATTACCCTAAATAAAAAGAAAAGATAAAGACCTAAAAAAGCAATGGAACCTACAAATCCAAAAGCTTCGCCAAGAGATGTAAAAATAAAATCTGTGTGTTGTTCTGGTACATATCTGCCACGTGTTTGAGTACCTTTTAAAAAACCTCTTCCATATAAACCGCCACTACCAATAGCAATTTTACTTTGTCTTACATTGTAATCATCTGGCTTCTTTTTGGGTTTATCGCCAGCTTTGGCTACATTTTTATTTATGCATTAAAAATTCTTGTACTTTGATAGCATTTAAAAACATTATTAAAAATAAATGGAACTGCAAATCGTTGAAAACCTACACTAAAAATCCAAATGCCTAAAATCCATCGTAATAAAAAACGATTGCGTTTCATTTGCCTGCGTAACACATAAATCAGTAACACAGCAAGTACAGTAAGTGCAATAGCTAGTGTATTGGGTTCTACAATAATTGATGCAATTAATAAAACACCAACCGACCCTCCAATAATCATTAGTGTTGGAGGTAAACCCTCACGATACATTACTATAAAAAAAGAGGTGTAAACCAAGCCTAAACCAAGTTCGTGCTGCAATGTAGAAACCAATAATGGAAACAATGCTAAAGCAATAGCTATGATTTGAGAACGTGTATTATTAAAGTTAGTCTCTTGTCTGGACAAATATTTTGATAAAGCTAGTGCAGTAAATATTTTACAAAGTTCTACAGGTTGTAAATTAAATCCACCACCTAGTGGAATCCAGCTTTTTGAGCCATTAATTTCTTTGCCAATAACAAATGTGGCAAACATTAGCACTACACCAAATGCATAAAATAAATTGGCAAATGCTGTGAAGAATTTACTATCTGCCAATAAAATAAACAATGCAATAACCATTGAAAGCCCAGCAAACATTAACTGTTTACTATAGTTGGTTTTGCCTCCTAAAAAAGTTTGTAGCAAATCGCTCTCAGGTTTATACTCAACCATAAATATGCATAAAATACCTACAGCCACCAATAAAATATAAATCCATACAGACAACCAGTCTATTGATGAACTTACAGTAACATTATTGGTTTTACGCATAAAT
>JAPLER010000067.1:27403-29223 GCA_026391115.1 Bacteroidota bacterium
TCCTTATAAAAACTAGTTAGCCATATCTCCTTTCTCTTCTTCAATCAATTGAGGTTCTCTTAATTCAACTGCTTTTGCATTCTTTTTCCTTACTCTCATATTTAACAATTCATTTATAAATGAAAAAGCCATTGCGAAATAAACATAGTTTTTCAAATGTAATTTTTCTGCTTGTTCATGGTCCCAACCTTCTACCAAAAGTGTAAAACCAATCATTATTAAAAAGTTAAGAGCCAATAATTTAAAAGTAGGATGCTTGTGTATAAATGCAGCTATTTTAGGACTAAAAACAAACATAATTATCATTGCAATTACAACAGCAGTAATCATTACTTCAATATGTTTTGCTGTGCCGCCTGCTGTAATAATACTATCAAAACTAAACACCATATCTATTGCCATTATTTGTATTACAGCATTGGTAAAAGACAAAGGTTTTGTTTTTGAACTATAAGTATTCTCAACTTCTCCTTCTAGTTTTTGGTGTAGTTCTTTACCTGTTTTGTAAATTAAAAACAAACCTCCTCCTAGCATAATTAAGCTACTCAAATCAAAATTATTTCCAAATAAGCTGAAAATGGTTTTGCCTTTTTGTGCCAATAACCAGGTTAAACCAAACAATAAAATACAACGAAGTATAATGCCACTAACCATCCAAAAGATTCTTGCTTTGGGTTGCTTTTCTTTTGGTAAACGGTTCATAATAATGCTTACAAATATGACATTGTCAATACCAAGCACTACTTCTAAAACAATAAGTACTAAAAGACTAATTAAACTTTCGGTTGTAAATAAATGTTCCATAATAGATATAAAAATGCCACAAATACAATAATAGCATTTGTAATATTCGTGGCAAAAAAAATTAAAATATAATAGGCAATTGCACTTTTACATTATCCCACATAAAATTTAATGCTGCCCCTGTTTTTACTTCATCAAAATAAGCAGTAAATGATTCTGTAATCTCTGTTGTTTTTTCAACTTTACAATCTACATGCACTACATCTTTCTTAGCATCATAATTAAAATTACCCCAGCTAAAATTGTCTTTATTAATAATTAAAGTCCATTTATCGGCATTGGGTATGCAATACAATGTGTATTTACCTTTGGCAACAGACTTGCCACCAATTTTTACGGCTTTAAAAAATTCAACTTCTGTAGCCTCATTAGCACCTAAACGCCACATTTCGTTATACTTTACAATGCCATCAAAAATTACCCTGCCATTTTTTTGAGGACGACTGTATAATAACCTTGCAATAGGTTGATCCTTAGCTTTGCCATTTAATTTTAACAATGGATAATTTGCAGGCAAATAACTTGCATCCATTGGGCTTTTATCTAATTCAGTTGGCTTGCTTTGGGCAAATGAAAATGTTGCAAATAATACCGATAATGCAATACAAAAAGACTTTATCTTAAACATGCTTAATTCAAAATTTATAATTCATAATTATTCTTACTCTGCTTCTGCAACAACTTCTTTTACTTCTGGTATCATACGTTTCATCATACCTTCAATACCAGCTTTTAAAGTAACTGTGCTGCTTGGGCAACCACTGCAACTACCTTGCATCATTAAGTTTACTACACCATTGTTGTAGCTTTTAAATTGTATAGCACCACCATCCATTTCCACAGCAGGTTTTACATAGTTTTCAAGCAATTCTTTTACACGTTTTACCACATCATCATCATCTGCACTTACTACATTGCTGCTTTCTTGTTTCACCTTAGCAACTTCATCGTCATTTACCACAACACCACCATTTTCAAGGTATTCTTTTAAAAACTGTTTAATAGATGGCACAACA
>JAPLER010000274.1 GCA_026391115.1 Bacteroidota bacterium
AATGCTGTGAGGAATACTTACATAACCTGCACCTGGAGTAATAGCTACTAAACCCACAACAGCACCAATACAAAAACCCAGTACCGAAGGTTTTTTATCTTTCATTACATCAAAAAACATCCAGCTTAAACCAGCGGCAGCTGCTGCTGTATTTGTTGTGGCAAAAGAAGAAACTGCTAATGTATTTGCTGCCAATGCAGAGCCTGCATTAAAACCAAACCAACCAAACCAAAGCAAACCTGTACCAATTAAAACATAAGGAATATTTGCAGGAGGAATTTCTTTATTTTCTAAGTGCGATTTTCTTCTTTTCAATACCAAAGCACCTGATAACGCAGCACAACCAGCAGAAATGTGTACTACCGTTCCACCTGCAAAATCTAAACAACCCATTTTGGCTAAAAAACCCTGAGGATGCCAGCTCCAATGAGCTAAAGGTGCATAAACAAGTAATGAAAATAATACTATAAATAGAATGTAAGACGAAAATTTAATTCTTTCAGCAACTGCACCAACAACTAAGCCAGGAGTAATAATAGCAAACATTAATTGAAATAAAGAGAAGAGTAACAAAGGAATTGTTGGAGCTCCACCCCAAGGCTTTCCTGCAACAATATCTTTAAAAAATAAATGAGTAAATGGATTTCCAATAATCCCATTAATAGACTCTCCAAAACAAAGGCTGTAACCTACTACAACCCACAAAACACTTACTACACCAGTAGCTACTACACTTTTTATCATTGTAGATAAAACATTTTTGCGATGTACCATTCCGCCATAAAAAAAAGCTAAAGCTGGAGTCATTAAAAACACCAATGCAGTGGCAACAATAATCCAAACCATATCTGCCTGATTATAAACATTGGTATCTTTTGCAGAATCATTATTTGAAAAAAATAGTGCTATAATGGCAAGTAACAGAAGACCCAAAAATGGTAGCGATTTTTTAATGCTTAGTTGTTTCATAGTAGTTGTTTTAGTTAATTTAAAAAGCCACAAATTGCACTGATAAACACTACTATAATGTGTTGATTTGTACAATCTGTGGCAATGTGAAAAGTTGGTTTAATAACTAAACTTTATTTCAAAAATAACATTTCTCTGTACTTAGGTAAAGTCCAGCTTTCATCGTCAATTAAAATTTCTAGTTTATCTACACTATAACGTAAATCGTCAAAGAATGCTTCTTTGACATTAGTGCAATAAGCAATTGCCATATCTCTTGTGTTAGTTAAGGCATTAGCTATTTTTCTAGCTTCAACAAGTTCATTACATTTTGAGTAAACAATTTGTATATGCTCACTTACTTTAGTTAAAATGTCTAACTGACTTTTATATGCAGTTTCTGGTAAGCCAGCTGCCTTTAAGCCATTGATATTTTTTAATAGTTTATTTTGATAACTTACTGCTGATGGAATGATATGGTTTAAAGCTAAATCTCCCATAACTCTTGCTTCAATTTGAACTTTTTTAATATATTTTTCTAGTTCAATTTCATAACGAGCCTCTAGTTCAGTATGGCTGTAAATTTTATTACTTTCATATAATTTAAAAGCTTTTTCAGTAACCATCGCATCTAAAGCAAGAGGTGTGGTTGGCAAATTAGGTAAGCCACGCTTTGCAGCTTCTTGATGCCAAGCGTCGCTATAACCATCGCCTTCAAACAATACTTTTTTGCTATCTACAATATATTTTTGAATCACCTGCATAATAGCAATTTCTTTCTTTTCACCTTTTGCAATTACAGCATCAACTTCTACTTTAAAAGTTTTTAAAGTTTGTGCCATTGCTACATTTAAAACAGTCATTGGGCTTGCACAATTTGCACTAGAGCCTACTGCTCTAAATTCAAATTTATTTCCTGTAAATGCAAATGGAGAAGTTCTGTTTCTATCAGTATTATCAAGCATTAACTCAGGAATACTTCTATGAATATCTAGCTTTAAAATGGCTTCATCTTGCTCGTCAAATTTGCCACCAACACGTGTTTCAATATCTTCTAAAACTTTAGCTAAATATTTACCTACAAATACACTAATAATTGCAGGGGGAGCTTCATTTGCACCAAGTCTATGATCATTGCCTGCACCAGCAATAGCAGCTCTTAATAATTCAGCATAATCGTGAACAGCTTTTATGGTATTCACAAAAAATGTTAAGAACATTAAATTGGTTTTTGGTGTTTTACCTGGACTCAATAAATTAACTCCAGTATCTGTTGCCATACTCCAATTATTGTGTTTGCCACTACCATTAATACCAGCAAATGGTTTTTCATGCATCAATACTTTTAGTTTATGACGACGAGCAACACGCTCCATAATGTCCATTAATAAGGCATTATGATCAACAGCAACACTTACTTCTTCAAAGATTGGAGCACACTCAAACTGAGCAGGTGCAACTTCATTATGACGTGTTCTTAATGGAATACCCAATTTGTAAGATTCATTTTCAAAGTCACGCATAAAAGCATAAGTGCGTTCTGGAATACTACCAAAATAATGGTCTTCTAATTGTTGTCCTTTAGCAGGGGCAGCACCAAAAACTGTTCTGCCGCATTGTACTAAATCTGGACGAGCACTTGCTAACCCTTCATCTATTAAAAAATATTCTTGTTCCCAACCCAAAGTAGCGGTAACTTTTGTAACGTTTTTAGCAAAATAATTACAAACATCAACTGATGCATTATTTAATGCTTCAACACTCTTTAATAACGGAGCTTTATAATCTAAACTTTCACCAGTGTATGAAATAAAAATTGTTGGAATACAAAGTGTTTTACCTTGTCCAATTTCCATAATAAATGCAGGAGAACTTGGATCCCAGGCTGTGTAACCACGAGCTTCAAAAGTGGCCCTTAAACCACCACTTGGAAATGAAGATGC
>JAPLER010000004.1 GCA_026391115.1 Bacteroidota bacterium
AACATTTTACAATATCAAAAGAAGGCATTCATACTTAAACAATTTAAACATAAAAGAATACAATCAATTATTTAATAACAATTTAAAAAATGTAGCTTAAAGCTCTTGAAAATTTTGTCCACTTTTTATTTGGAAGTTCAACATAAAGACTTCTTATGGCGGTGGTTTAAGAATTGCTTGGAACCAGTCAACTATTATTTCATTTGACTATGGCATTTCAAAAGAAGACAAATTATTTTACTTTGGTATTGGGCAAGTATTTTAGTTGGACAGAGAGAAGCAGAGCACACGAAACTTCTTTATTCTGCTTCAGTTCAGGCTTGTTATTATTGGGCTTCAACTATGGGCTGACAATTAACCAATAATGGCAAGCCTTTTTCGTTGGTGGCAAGGCTAAGAACTTATAAGTTTTCAGTAAAAACATAAATCAAAATATTACTAAAATATAAAAGACTAACCTATATTTGAAACTTTCAATAAAGAGGTTTAAAAAAACACACTATGTTTAAAAAATTTACAATCGCTGATAAATTATTATTTATCGCAGCATTTCTTTCACTTGTTTTCTCGGAAATTTTATATTTTAAAGGAGAAGCAATGGCAGCAATATTTCTTGGCATTTGGGTGCCATCAATATTGGCATTCGGGATTTATTTAAAACTATTAAATAATAAGAAAAATGACTGATTATATACCATATTTCGCAGGACTTATTACAATACTATTTGCAGTTGCATTTTTGTTGGCGTTGAGAGAAATGAAAAAAACTGAAGATAAGCACTAAATTCTTACCTTCTTTTCCTGTCCTAAACAACCAAAAAAAGAAATGTGTTACAAATAATAACTAGTTACATACGCTTTTTATATAAAAAACTTATTACAGCTGTCTAATATAAAATGTTCGACACTTTTTTATCTGCACATTGGGAAAATCTAATTATGGCAAATTATGCCGTGAATCCTGATTTATTAATACCATATCTACCAAATGGTGTAGAACTGGATATGTTTGACAATAAAATTTACGTCAGTTTGGTGGGTTTTATGTTTAAGAAGACAAGCCTATTCAAAGTACCTATACCATTTTTTGGAACCTTTGAAGAAATTAATCTGCGATTTTACGTTAAGAAAGTCGAAGGAAATAATATAAAGCGTGGTGTTGTCTTTATTAATGAAACCGTCCCCCACAAATCGGTTGCTTGGCTTGCCAACAAATTGTATAAGGAACATTATATTACAATTCCTACAAAAAGTAAAATAGAAATTAATACCCCTTTAATAAATATAGATTACCAATGGAAAATAAATGATGATTGGAATCACTTAGCAGTAAATGCTGAAAAAGAAAATTTACAGATGCAAGCTGGAAGTATTGAAGAGTTCATTTTTGAACACTATTACGGATACACTAGAATAAATAATGAGCTATCTCAGGAATATAAAGTGAATCATCCTAGATGGCTTGTAAATAAGGTAATAGATTACTCTGTTCATTGTGATTTTAAATCAATGTATGGAAATGACTTCTCTTTTCTAAGTGATAATCAACCAGATTCTGTTATTTTAGCTCAGGGCTCTCCAGTCACTGTTAAGTGGAAGCGAACAAAATTTTAAATATTTTTTGATACACTATAAATAGAAAAGTGTAAAAGATTAATCAGTTTATTTCTCTGCTCTTAAAGTACTTTATGAACATAAAAGTGCATTAATAGGAGGTTCAATTTTAAAGAAAGGTCAGTAGTCAATAGGGTTGGCATTATTGGGGCTTTAGGATTATAGCTTAAACATTCGTTCTTTATTCTAATTCAGTTCGGATTCTACGACATAAATTTGGCTTATGAATAAAACATCATCCGCCGTGGCGAAAATCATTAGGCTTCGTTTAGGTATCATCTTAAAACTATTACACCTTAATGCCTAAAGGTATTATTTTTTAACCTTATCTGGAGATGAGCAACTTGAAGCAGCAAATGTTTTAGGGTAAACGTTTAGGTATAGTGAGGTAAAAGGTAGGATACTTCAGAGCTTTGCATCATTTTCGTTCTAATTTATAATTCTTATAAAAAAAGTGCATCAATACCACGTGTGGTAAACTAATACAGGCTATAAAAACATAAAAAACAGGCTCGAATATTTCTATTTTAATTGGGTTTATAAAATATAAATATCCGCCAATAAACATAAAAATTAGTAAAGCACCTAAGGTAAACGGTAGTGCATTTTTATAGAGTGAAAAATTATTTAAAGATAGTTTAGTTTTTAACTGATGCCAAGCATTGGCACTATGATAAAAAATAAAGTAACTACCAAATGCAAATAACAAATTAGTCTGCGTAGATAGTAGTAGCATTGTTATTAAAAACCACAAACTTCTTTTGGTGAATAAAGTACTAAACAAGATTAATACTGTTATGGTACAATAGGAGACAAAAGGATTAATTTTAAAAATAAAATTTAAAAAATCGCTACCTAAATTTATTCCTTTAATACTATTAATTATTTGTAAGGCTGCTACTAAATGAGTGGAGATAATAAATAATAAAATGGATGCACCTATTAAAAAAGATACTAAGTATTGTTTTATTCCATTAAAGTTAACATTTAATTCCTCAACCTCCGATTCGCCAAAATGAAAGGCAGAATAAATTAAAAAAATAACCAAAGCTATCAATGGCATAATTTGCCATAAGGCAAAATATACCAATACCACTAAAAGATATTTTAAGATATAATTTTTTAGGCTAAATTTTTTGTTTAACAGCAATAAATGATCCACAGCACCGTGAGGTAATCCTATTAAAAGCATACCAATAATTAATATGGTGTAGCTATAATAATTTACAAAATTTGCATTCATACTATTCAGTAAAAAATAGATTATTATAAGTAAGATGGATAAACATTTGCTTACATAATTATTGTTTTTCAGATAAATAAATACTGCTTTTAAAAAGGGAGTTAAGGGTAGTTTGGCAAAAATTTTAATTTCATTAACAATAGTAGTTTTTTCGTCTAAAAACTTTAAAACTGTATCAACTTTTTGCGTTTTAAAAAGGGTTTCAAAAATTGGCTTGCCCCATTTAGTCCAGTTCAATAAAATGATTAATAAAAGGCGATCATAAAAAGCAAAACGATTGGGTGATATTTTATTTAGTTCGCTAATATTTGAAAAGCCATTTTTTTTAATAAAAATGCTTGCTCTTTCTGCAAAGTAAAACATATTCTTAAATCCATAACCAGTGCTAGGTTTAATAAGGTTAGCACCTGCACCTGTGTGTAAAATACCATTAAATTTACTTATTGGATATTTAATTGTAGTCATTGGAATACATCCTACTTCTTCACCAACAACCTCATAATCTCCATAAACTGTTTTAATGTATTGGTCTAGCAAATTTTTACCCTCAGTTGGTGTTAATTTTTCTTTTCCAAATCTTGTCATTTCAATAAGTGCTTCAGTACTAGAAAATGGTAAGGTATATACAAATTGTGTATATCCATTTTGTGCTACATTAAAGTTCATTATTTCAAAAACATTGGGCAAAAACAATTCTTTTTTCAAAGCAACTTGCCAACCATAAAAAGACTGGTTTAAAAATATATCGTCATTTTTGGGTATGGTACTTTGTTGTAATCTGCTATCAAATATTTGATTAGCTATGTAAATATTTTCTTTGGCTGCAAGTATAAAATACTCCTTTTCTTTTTCAATAGATACTACGGAGTCTTCATAAAATGGAATATTGTGTTGTTGCAATTTCAACTTTGAAAAGTTGTATAAATCTATGCTTTTTATATAAAAATAAGATTGGTTGTTTAATGGTTCTGGGTCTTTGTTATTAAACTGAATATTGTTGTAACTATGGCTAATAATTGGTTGTAAATCCAACACTATTGGGGCATCATTATCATCCCAGAAACAATAGGTTTTATCGTTACTATTTTTTTTATCAATATCAATAACAGCTACTTTTTTGCCAAGTAATAAATTATTTTTTATAAGCGATAGCAGCAGCAAGCTATTGCCAGCACCTAAGCCAATAAAAACTATATCAAAGCGATTATTTTGATGGTAACTTTTCAAAAAATATTTTTTTATGCATAAAATAGAAAAAGCGAGACTTGCAACGCAAACCTCGCTTTTTCTAATGCATTTGTTAATTAATCTTCAGTTCTACTTAAAGAATAAATTACCAAGCCAAAACCTATTTTGTTTATTGCATCTGCAATGTTGTAAACAATATCCATAGCATGTGAAGCAGCTGCTGGATCTGATACTAATTGAAATCCAAATAATCCACCTGGAGTACCAAGTATGTAACCTAGAGGATAAATTGCCCAACCAACCAATACAAACCATCCTAGTATTCTGGTTGCTTTTGCAACTTGTGGTCCAGCTGTTTGTGCTAATTGTGCTACTTCTCCAAACCATACTAGGTATGCAATGTAAAAGTAAGCAGCTCCAGAAATTACACCCCATAAAACACTGTGACCTCTGTCGATAGTTTCTCCAAAATAACCAGTTACTAGCATTACAACAGATGCAAAAATTAACTTCCAAAGTAATCCTTGTTTTGCACCAGCTTTTTTGGTTATTAAGTAAAATTCAACACACATTAAAGGCACCGTTAGAATCCAATCTACATATCTAAAAAATGTAGGTGATTCTCCGGTTTCTAAATTGTAGCCTCTCATATAGTAGTAGTGAACTGCTGCTATAAAAGTAATAATTCCAGAAACTAATACCGAGGTACGCCATTTGGGTGTAGTTGAGTTTACCTCGAAAAAGAAAAACATTGATGCTGCCATCATTGCCATTGTACCAATAAAAAACGTAAATGCTACGTAGTTATCGGTTGCGATTTTCAAATGTTCCATTTTTAATAAAATTTTAGTTGAAACCGAAACTAACTCTAGTTAGTTTTAATAATTTACGAAATAGAAAAAAAAAAATATTTTTGAAATTAAACAAAAATGCTTACAAAAACTGTAAAGTAAATCCTCAGTATTAAATTTCTTTTACTGCTGAGATGTTTTTTCGCTATGATTGGTGTTCCTCACCAACAATGAATACTGGTTTTTTCGTGTAAAAATTTCATACTAAGTAGTCGTGCATAATTAAACGGATAAAAAAGCGTTTATTATGATGTGTGAAGAAAATCAACATTTAAAGAGCTAAGTAATGAAGAAAAATCATTGCTAGAATTATCGCACAAAAAAGGCGAAAAGCATACCTTAAGACAACGCTGTAAGATTATTTTATTACCAACAACAAATACACTAAAAGCATTTTCTTTCCCATCAACTTCGCCTTGCATAACTTTATGTATAAGTAACGGGAGGTTGCTGTAGGTATTTTGTAAAGTGTTTATGTTATAAATTTGACTATGAATAAAACATCAGCATCCCGAAAGTTCGAGACGTCAAGTCTCAACAAATGCCAAGCCTTTTTCGTTGGCTGCAAGCGTGACTAGTCATTAGAACAATGATTAAACCTTTGTAAGTCTTGACAGTTTAATTTTTAAATTTTTATTCAATGAAAAAAATAGTACTTCTAACAATTTTTTGCTTAATAAGCCTATTTCAAACAATAAAAGCACAAAGCCTTTACTTTCCTCCAATTAGCAACACAGCTAATTGGGATACCATTTCTCCATTTTCATTGGGGTGGTGCTTAAATAAAATTGACACATTGTATGATTATTTGCAGCAACAAGACACCAAAGGTTTTATAGTATTGAAAGATGGAAAAATAGTTTTGGAAAAATACTTTGGCTCATTTACGAAAGATAGTTTATGGTATTGGGCATCTGCAGGCAAAACAATTACTTCCTTTTTAGTAGGCAAAGCACAAGAGGAAAACTATTTATCCATAACAGACACTTCATCTGCATACTTAGGTGCAGGTTGGACTAATTGCACCACAACTCAAGAAAACAAAATAAAAATAAAGAATCAATTAACAATGACCTCAGGACTTGACGATGGTGTGCCTGACAATCATTGCACCATTGACACTTGTTTAAACTATTTAGCTGACGCTGGAACTCGTTGGGCATATCACAATGCACCTTATACGCTTTTAGAAAGCGTTTTGACAACTGCAACAGGTCAACCTATTAATACATACACTTACACTAAACTAAAATTAAAAACTGGTATGACTGGTGCTTGGGCATTTAATGGTTATGATAATGTTTTTTACAGTAAAGTGCGAAGTATGGCTCGTTTCGGTTTATTAATTCAAAATAACTGCATATGGAATACTGACACATTACTTTACGACACCACTTATATTAATCAAATGATTAACACTTCTCAAAATCTAAATCTTTCATACGGTTATTTATGGTGGTTAAATGGAAAATCATCTTATATGGCACCAACTTTACAAAATGTTTTCCCTGGTTCTTATGCACCAGCAGCACCGAATGATATGATTGCCGGTCTTGGAAAAAACGGGCAAATAGTAAGCATTTCAAAAAGTGCAGGTTTAGTAGTGATTAGAATGGGAAATCAAGTAAGTAGTGGAGAAGTTCCAACACAATTTTGTAATAAGATTTGGGAAAAGTTAAATGCCGTAATGTGCAACCTATTGCCTATTGACTTATTAAGCTTTAACGCAAAAGAGATTGCAGAAAGTGTTATTCAACTTAATTGGCAATCAGCTACCAAAACTAATAACAATTATTTTACAGTACAACGCAGCAGTAATAAAGATAATTGGCAAGAGATTGTAACTATTAAAGGAGCAGGCAATAGCGGTGTTGCAAAAAAATATATAAGTACAGATAATAATCCTTTACAAGGTATATCATACTACCGCATTAAACAAACTGATTTTAATGGCAGTGTGAGTTATAGTGAAGTGAGGCGTGTGGAATTGGGAATTAAGAATTTGGGAATTAGTGTTTATCCTAACCCAGTAAGTAATGTGTTGCATATAAGTACTGATAGCAAAGCTATGCTAAGGATATATAATGTTGTGGGTAAGCAAATAGCTATACATCACTTAGCACAGGGAGATAATAGTATTAATATTGAACAATTATCTCTAGGTGTGTATGTTGCTGTTATTGAAACTGCTAATGGGGTTATTACTAAGAAAGTGATTAAGGAGTAATAGAATACCAATCAGGGAATGAAGATGTTTATGTAAGCACAATAATGAAGGATTTTTCGCCCTCATACTTTTGGGTGATTTTTAAAATGCAATTAAACTAGAGTTTTGTGTCAGGGTCTTCTGCACATAAAACAATTAGTTATGAAAAAGTTAATCATCATTATTGCTGCTTTATTTTCTACAAATGCTTTTGCAACCAACTATTATTTCAGCAACGCTGGTAACGATAATAATGCTGGCACAAGCCCATCCTCTCCATATAAAACAATTGATAAATTAAATACGCTGGTACTTGTTGCTGGTGATAGTATTTTGTTTCATTGTGGGGATGTTTTTCGAGGTCAAATTAATATTGCTGCAAGTGGTAATAGTAGCAACTATATAGTGTTTGCAAGTTATGGTAGTGGCAATAAACCAATAATTAGTGGAGCCAATACCATAAACAATTGGGTGCTTAATGGCAACAGATACGAAGCTGCATTAACTACAAAACCCAACAATTTTTTTGTGAATGATAAAGAACAGGTTATAGCCAGATATCCCAACAATAATCAGTATTTAACACTAGACTCTGCTCAAAAAACTTATTTAAAAGATGCATCATTAAGCAGTGTTTCATCAAACAATTTTACTGGTGCCTGGGTGTGTGTGCATACTGCTCAATGGTGCTGGGAAAAATCGGCTATTTCATCTTTTAGTGGCACCAATAAAATTGTTTATAAAACACCTATGCACTTAGCTGCTATTAATAATTACGGCTATTTTATTTACGATAATATTAACCTGCTTGATACTGCAAATGAATGGAAGTATGACAGTGCAGCTGCTACCATTTACTATATTCCATCAAGTGGCATTAATCCAAATAATCAAACCTGCGAAGCAGCTGTATATAGCAATGGTATAGCTATCAACAATAATGCTTCTTACATTATAATTAGTAATATTCAATTTGAAAAACAAATGAATGCAGGTGTTTCTATCAGCAATATTAATAACAGATATATTAAAATTAATGATTGTGTTTTTGCTCGTCAGTATAATTATGGCTGCAGCGATAAAGGCAAATACAATGAGATTAGTCATAGCCGTTTTAGTGAAATAGATGGCATTGCAATGTTTGTAAATGGTGGCGGTGGTAACAGCACTATTCATCATAATAATCTTACAAAAACGGGTTTGATAAGAAATAATGGTATTGGACAAGAGATTAATGGAACTGCTATTAAGATTGCTTTTGGAGATAGTTGTTTGATACACCATAATACTATTGATAGTGCTGGCTATTGTGGTATTTCGGTAGATGGAACCTATAGTACAATAGAAAAAAATGTTATCAGTAATGTAATGCTATGTAATAATGATGGCGGTGCTTTAAAAAGTTTTGGAGGAGCTTCTCATCACAATATTTTTCAGAACAATTTTGTAACAACAAGCGATGGCAACAGGGATGGCACTTATCAGGCAAACTTTATAACTCCAGCTATTTATTTTGACTTTAATGTTAACAATAGTATCATAAAAAACAACACTGTTTATAGCAGAACACAAAAGGGAATTTTTCAAAATGCAGGCGATAGTTCTAATACCATAGAAGGCAATATTATTTATGGAGCAAATGTTGGTATAGACCTTAACAGCAGCAACTTACAGCCTACTCTTATAAGAAATATGAACATTAAAAAGAATGTGTTTTGGTTGAAAAATAAAACAGATTATATCTTTAGACAAATAGATACTTCTGGCAATTACAAATATGGCAATATTGATAGTAATTATTATTTTCAGCCTTACAGTAGTGTTGATAGTTTGATATTCAGATTAAATGGATTGCAACTAAAACCATATAGTCTTAGTAACTGGCGATCTGCTGGTAATGATGTACATACTATAACTAATAATTTTAGATGGGCAGCTGGTAATGATGTACATACTATAACTAATAATTTTAGATGGGCAACCGGAACAGATAGCTCTGCAATATTTATAAATGCCACAGATAATGCAGTTGCACAAAACCTGCAAGGTTATATGTGGAAAGATTTGGATGGCAATATTGTAAGCAGCTTAACACTGCAACCTTGGAGCAGTAAAGTGCTTATCAAAACATCAACACTATTGCCTGTTGCTATAAATAGCTATGAAGTAAAATTAAATACAACAAAGCAAGTTGTAAACGCTTGGTCTGTTGCTAATGAAGTGAACTTGCTACAATATCATATTCAACGCAGCAGTAATTCAAAAAATTTTGAAACCGTTGGAACTATTGCTGCCAAAGGAAATAATGGGTATGAATTTTCTGACAATGTTGAAAGTATAAACTCGAACACATTGTATTATAGAATTGAAATGGTTGACCTAAACGGCTCTAAAAATTATAGCGAGGTGAGGAGTGTGGAATTAGGAATTAGGAATATGGGAATTAGTATTTATCCTAACCCAGCAAGTAACGAATTGCACATTAACATTGATAGCAAAGCGACATTAAGATTATACAATATTGCAGGTAAACAATTTGCAGCAAGCAGTTTGGTACAAGGTAATAATAACATTAATATTCAACATTTATTGCAAGGTGTTTATGTTGTAGTTATTGAAACTGCCAATGGTATGGTTACTAGAAAGATTGTTAAGGAGTAGTTTTTTAGTGGAGCTAACAATTTGCATTCCTCAATGTTAAAAAACTTTAACACCCACAAGCATTATGCATAATAGTAGCTGTTGCTATTTTTATGGGCCAAAACTATACGATTGAAGTCCTTTTTTACATTTGTTTTTTTAGTGTTTTGGCTTGGCTTATATGCCCCAAAAGATAGCACCGGTAAGTTTAATTTTTAGAAGTTGTTTAAAATAAACAAATTATACTATTACTAGTTTCCTAGGTTTTGAAATATCAGCGTATCTTCTCAATGTCAATACATAATAATATTTTCTATTTTCAACTTTCTATTTCAATTTAAGAAAAACTGCACAGGAAAGGTTTTGTGCAATTGGGGCTTGACCTACTAACCCATCAGTGGCAGTAACTGAACATAAAAACGCAATAATTCGTAATGCCTATTCTCTCTGTAGTGAAAAAAATGAATTCGGTCATCCCTATTCGCTACGACCATTAATCAATCATTTATAAAAAAACTAAATATGGCATTCTTTTGCCACCTAAATTAGCAAGCTAAAAAAAACTAACCGATATGAAGAAAATTTTCACAATTGTTGCAAGTGCTGCTTTTGTTGCTGCAGTTGCTCAACCACCAGCTGCTGGTTCAGGAAATCCTGCTGCGGCAATGAGTGCTATGGCTGGAAGAGATAAAGATGCAGGCAAACCAAAAGCATACAAAGATGTAATTACAGAAAAAGCCAAAACAAAAAAAGGATTATTTACTGTACACAAGGTGGAAGAAAAATACTATTTTGAAATACCAGATAGTCTATTTGGTCAGGAATTAATGGCTGTAACAAGGCTTAGTAAAGTTGCAGGTGGTGGTGGAAAATATGGTGGTGAGGAAGTAAACTCTCAAACCATACGTTTCGAAAGAGGGCCAAGCAATAATATTTTTTTAAGAGTGTTAACATTAATAAGCTATGCCGATAGCACAAACACTATTTCAAAAGCTGTTAAGAACAGTAATGTTGATCCAATCAGCAATGCTTTTCCAATTGCTTGTTTGGGAAAAGACAGTTCTGGTGTAGTAATAGAAGTTACAGATTTTTTTAAAGGCGATAATCAGGTAGTAAGCCTTGACTTAGCAGCCAAAAGACAATTCAATCTAACTGCTTTAGCAAGTGACAGAAGTTATGTTCAAAGTATTAATACATATCCTATCAACACAGAGATAAGAACTGTAAAAACATACATCAGCACTCCGCCAACTGGTGGTGGGTTTGGTATGCCACAAACAGGCACAACATTACCAGCAGCTTTCACTGCAGGTGCTGTAACTTTTGAATTAAATACATCAATTATTTTATTGCCTAAGCAACCAATGGCTCGCAGAATATTCGACTCACGTGTTGGATTTTTTGCAGATAACTTTACTGTATATGGCGATGATCAGCAAAAAGTGGAAGACCAGACTTTTGCTGTACGTTGGAGATTGGAACCTAAACCTGAAGATGTAGAAAAATATAAAAGAGGCGAATTGGTTGAACCCGCAAAAAAAATTATTTATTATGTTGACCCTGCAACACCAAAACAATGGGTTAAATATTTAATTGATGGTGTTAACGACTGGGAACCTGCATTCAGACAAGCAGGTTTTAAAAACGCTATTGAAGGAAGAGAATGGCCAAAGGATGATAGCACTATGAGCCTTGAAGATGCTCGTTTTAGCGTGATAAGATATTTTGCTAGTAATATTGAAAATGCCTACGGCCCACAGGTACACGACCCACGCAGTGGCGAAATTTTAGAAAGCCATATTGGCTGGTATCATAATGTAATGAAACTGGTACACGATTGGTATATGGTGCAGACTGCAGCAATTGACCCTAAAGCCCGTAAGATGAAATTTGATGATGAGTTGATGGGGCAATTAATAAGATTTGTTAGTAGTCACGAAGTAGGCCACACCCTAGGTTTAAGACATAATATGGGTAGCAGTAGCCTAACACCTGTAGAAAAATTAAGAGATAAAGCCTGGGTAGAAGCAAATGGACATACTGCAAGTATTATGGACTATGCACGTTTTAATTATGTAGCACAGCCCGAGGATAATATTTCTCAGTTAGGTTTGTTTCCAAGAATTGGAGACTATGATAATTGGGCTATTGAATGGGGCTACAAATACACAGGATTGCAGGATGAAAATAAAGATAAGCTGGTAACAAACAAATGGATTATTGATAGGCTAAAAGCTAATCCAAGATTATGGTTTGGTGGCGAGGGAAGAAATGCTGACCCAAGAGCACAAACAGAAGATTTGGGTGATAATGCAGTAAAAGCAAGTGACTATGGGATTAAAAACTTAAAGCGTGTGATTGCAGGCTTGCCAGAATGGACAAAAGAAGAAGCCGATAAATTTGAGAACCTCGATGAAATGTACATACAGGTTGTGGGGCAGTTCAACAGGTATATGAACCACGTGGCAAAAAATGTTGGTGGTGTGCAACAAACTTATAAAAGCATAGAGCAGCCTGGTGATATTTATGAGCCAACACCAAAATCCACACAAAAAGAAGCCTTGCAATTTATCTGCAACCAGCTATTAACCACACCAAGCTGGCTGCTTGATAAAAACATTTTAAACAAAACAAATTATCCAATTAATAATGAGCGGGTGCAAACTATGCAAACCACAATGGTAAGTAGTTTGTTATCTGCAAGCAGGTTATACAGACTTGTTTTAAGCAGTTCTCGTTTTGGCAACACCAATACATACAGTTTAGAAGAAATGATGGATGATTTAAAGAAAAATGTGTGGAGCGAATTGGCTGCTAAAAAAACGGTTGATGTTTACAGAAGAAATATTCAAAAGCAGTATGTGGAGTCTTTAATAGAAGCTATGAACCCAGTAATGCCTAACCTTACAGGATTGCCTGCAAGTTTTACAGCTAACATTGTTAATACAAAAAATACAGATGTTACCAGTTTTGCAAAAGGATATTTAAAGGCCTTACAAAGCGAAATGAATGCTGCTATTCCTTTAACAACAGATAAAGCAACAAAGTTTCACTATCAGGATTTACTGGATAGAATTAAAAAAGTATTTGAAAATAAATAGAAGATAATTGAGTGATTGTATAAGTCCGGAAGTTGTAAAGCTTTCGGACTTTTTGTTTTCATCATTTCGAATGGTGTATGAATGAGAAATCTGTCGATGGTATTTACGATTTTGAACGTAGTAAAATTGCTGGCTGAATTACCCTTGCCCTTGTGGTAGTGGTAAAAAATTCAAGCAATGCCACGGAAAGGAAGCATAAGAATGCTAAATGTTGAGTGATAAATTCTCAATGATATACTTTAACGAGTCAAGTTTTTAAAGCTGGGCTCGTTTTTGTTTTAATAGGGCTTTATACGGCTTCAATAGGGATTTACTAGGGCGTTGCTAGGGAGTCAAGTGGGAGTATCGTGGGGGTTAGGTGGGCGTTACCTCGGCTTTACGTGGGAGTAAGTGCGACGGTGTCTTGTACTAGTAAGTTCGAGTCACAACGAAAAAGTTTAACAAAAAACGATGAGTTGAGTTTTTATAGCATAGTATTTATTTGATGCAGATAACCAGTTTAAAAGTGATTGTTTATATTATATATTTACTATACGAAATATAAAAAATGTGAAATTACATACCACAAATAGTAAGAAATTTTATACAAAAATTGTAATAGTTGTAACCCTTTGTTTTAGCAGTTATTTTTCTTTTGGACAAAAAACTAAATTCCAAAAGAATTACTCTGCTTCGTATAGTAAAAGCATTGCAAATTGTAAAGAAGGTGGTTATATTATTTGTGGTACAACATTAAATAGTGGTCATATTTATTTACTTCGGATTAATGAAAATGGAGATACTATTTGGACAAAACATAGTGGAGCTGGAGGACATTCTTATGGCACAAATATTATTCAAACATTGGATAAATCTTTCATTGTATCTGGTTATAGTAATGCTTATGGTAGTGTTGGCAATATTTGGTATGTTGTAAAGTTCGACTCTTTGGGGAATTTGAAATGGAGGAAAGATTTTTATGTAAACCAAGGAGCAGAATATCCTGGTAAAATGATTGAAGTAAATAGTAATAAAATTGTTATTGTTGGAACTGTTGGCAGTTATACTACTCGCAGCCATATAGGTATTTTAGCTATAGATTCTATGGGAAATATCCTATGGAATAAACAATATGGAAAAAATGGCACAGAAGTAATGTCGTATAATTTTTTAAAAGTAAATAATGGTTATTTAATAACAGGAAGAATTGATATTAACAATACAAATAATTTTAGTTTATACATTATTAGAACGAATGAAATTGGAGATACGCTTTGGACAAAAATACTAGGCAATACGGAAGGCTTTGATATTGCATCTTTGGTTGTAACAAGTGATAATAATTATGTTGTTGCTGGTAATTATACTACAAATGGAAATATTGGAGATGCTTTTTTAATGAAAATAGATTCTGTCGCAAACATTATTTGGTTTAAAAGGTATAGCTACAACGGATACATTATTTTTAATGTTTTGAAAGAAACAAATTCTAGAGGATTGATTTTGGGTGGTAGGGTAATGGGTTTTCCAACATATAGAAGAGACGCTTTAGCTCTAGAAACTGATACAACTGGAAATATTCTTTGGTCAAAAACCTATAATCAATTGTATGACGATATTATTAACGATATTTCAATTGCATCTGATGGAGGATACTTTTTTATTGGTGAATCTAATGTTAGTGCCTCAAACACAAATACATTGTTAATTAAGACAGATTCATTAGGGCAATCTGGTTGTCAAGAATATAATGAATCAAGTATTGTTATTGGTCTAGATACGTTATATGAAAAGTATTTCAGTACAATATTTGTTAATAGTACGATGACACAATTAAATACAGGTGGATTTTCATTACCATACAATGATTCTATAACAACTTTTTGTTTTTTTAAAGACACAATCCTCCCCACTTCCCTACACTCCTTCACAGCCACCCCACAACAAAGCAAAGTACTGCTGCAATGGCAAACAGCTAC
>JAPLER010000135.1 GCA_026391115.1 Bacteroidota bacterium
ATAAATGAAAAAATGTATTTTGGTTTTATTAACGCTGATGACTTCGGCAAACATATTTGGACAATTTTATTATAGCGACATTGTGAGTATTAAAAATACCAATGCCAATTATGTTTTGTGTAAAAATAGTAAAGTAAAATCTATAACTGTAAAAAATGTAATGGCAAGAACCGAGGATGAAAACAGTGTTGCTGTAAAAGAAGTATTTAAAAAGAACTGGCAGGAAAAAAACACCCAAACTAATATGCCAAATGGTAGTGAGAGAACTTTTATTACAACTTATGCCAATGACAAAATATCAAGAAAAGATGATGATGGTTTGAATGTAAATTCATTGATACGTTATGAATATAGTGGCAATAATCTTTCAGCTATACGCACATCAAGCGTTGATACAAGTGCAGAATTTAGTGATGGCTTTTTTGAAAAACATTTATTTGAATATGATGCTCAGGGATTGCCCAATAAAATGTATAAAATAAAAAACAATGCTGATACTACAACTATTGTGTTTGTAAAAGATGAAGCCAATAATATTGGTGAGGAAAAATGGTATAGAAAAAATGATTTAATTGAAACTTATTATTACTATTACAACGATAAAAAACAACTGACAGATATTGTAAGGTTTAATGCCAAGTACGAGAAAATGTTGCCTGAGTTCTTGTTTGAATACAATGATAATAATCAGGTTGTACAAATGACACAAATCCCTTTTGGCAGCAGTAATTATACTGTTACTAAATATACTTATGATGAGAAAGGACTGAAAACATTAGAAAAAATATTTACCAAACGTGGAGATTTGTTGAATAAGATGGAATATGTGTATGAATTTTAAAATGTCTTTAGTCTTTAGCAATATGCTTTAATACCAAAGACCAAAGACCAAATACCAAAGACTATAAATATGGATTTACAAAAACTAATTGCAGAAGCTTGGGATAACAGAGAGCTTTTAAAAAATGAAACTTATGCCAATGCTGTGCGTGCAGTAATTGAGGAAGTAGATAAAGGAAGATTAAGAACTGCATATCCTACAGAAACTACTTGGCGTGTAAATGAGTGGGTAAAGCAAGCAATATTGTTATACTTTGCTATACAACCAATGCAAACCTGGACTGTTGAACCACACGCTGTTGCACGTTACGGTGCATATCTTGCAAAAAGTGTAGTATTAATGCCAAGCTATGTAAACATTGGTGCTTATGTAGATGAAGGTACGATGGTAGATACTTGGGCAACAGTGGGTAGTTGTGCTCAAATTGGCAAACATGTGCATTTAAGTGGGGGAGTAGGTATTGGTGGTGTATTAGAACCATTACAAGCTACACCAGTTATTATAGAAGATGGTTGTTTTATTGGCAGCCGTTGCATTGTGGTAGAAGGTGTAATTGTAGAAAAAGAAGCTGTGCTAGGTGCAAATGTTGTATTAACACAAAGTACAAAAATAATAGATGTTACAAGCGATACGCCAATTGAATATAGAGGTAGAGTACCTGCAAGAAGTGTGGTGATACCGGGTAGTTATAAAAAACAATTTCCTGCAGGAGAATACCAAGTAGGTTGTGCATTGATTATTGGACAAAGAAAAGCAAGCACTAATTTAAAAAC
>JAPLER010000216.1 GCA_026391115.1 Bacteroidota bacterium
AGCCCATCATACTATTGTAGCAATTTTTGTTTCTAATTGCTTACCTACCACTTCAACAACCAATGCAACAGTATGTGCTAATGCACTACCTTATAGCTGGAATAGCAATAGCTACAATGCAGCAGGCAGTTATATTGTACATTTTACCAATGCCAAAGGTTGCGATAGTGCAGCTACCTTGAACCTAACAGTAACTAATAATCCAAGCTCTGGTCAGTTATATTCTAAATATGGGTATACCAACAACATTACACTGTGTACTTTAGAATCATTTAGTGTATATCCTGATGTGAAAGGAGGTGTTTGGAGTAGTGCAGATAGTAACATTGTAAGCACGATTAAACAACCAGGCAGCACATCAAGCATTGTATTTAAACCACAAAATGCAGGTACAGTAAAGGTAAATTATATAACAAGCAATACAGGTGTAGGGGCTTGTCCAAATGTATCTAGTATACTAGTAATAGTTGCACCACAAGCTTTACCAGCAGCTATTAGTGGAGCTAGCAAAGTATGTGTAGGTGCAACAGCTAACTATACAACAGCATCAACAGGCGGTGTGTGGAGTGTTGCAAGTAGAGCTACAATTAATGCAAGTGGTGTTGCAACAGGTACAAGTGCTGGTAATACTGCTATTGTATATACGGTAACCAATGCTGCTGGCTGTAGTGCATCTTCATCGTTAAATGTAACAATAAATGCTTTGCCAGCTATACCAACATTTGGAATTGTACCAGGTACACCAAGTATTACTGGTAGTGGTGGATATTGCAAAAACAAAACATTTAATGTGGTTGGTAATCCAGCAGGTGGTACTTGGAGTAGCTCAGGTTCTTTTGCTATAACAAATTTAGGTGTTGTAACAACAGCTGCTACACCAGGTGTTGGTAGCGTAAGCTATGCTATTACTAATGCTAATGGTTGTACAAGTTCTAGAACAATATCTGCCAATGTGGTTACTTGTTCAAGCAAAGGAATCAACAATCAAATGGCAGTTAGCAATGAGCAATTGGTAGTTTATCCAAACCCTGCACATTCAACTATTAACTTAAATGTTAGAACATTGGTTGGTAGAGGCAGCATTGTTGTAACAGACTTGTATGGCAAACAACTTAAAACACAAACATTAAGTATGGGAACAAATACAATTGATGTAAGCAGCTTTGCTAAAGGAATGTATATGGTAAGTGTGATTACAGAAACTGGTAAACAAACACAGAAGGTGGTGGTGGAATAATTGACTAGGCTAGTGGTGAATAGCTAGTAGCTAGTGATAAAACCCTCGAAGCAATGCTTCGAGGGTTTTTTGTTTTAAAAGCTAATAAATAGTGTTACTGCTTCTAACTATTATAATTCTTTTTAAAGATTTTTATGTCTATTTGAAGTTTTGGGTTGGATAGTTGTGTATAAAAAACAGGTGTTATTTTCTGTCTAGTTTAATGTTAATTTCATTTAATAATTTAAACTGTTTCTCTTGTGTTTCAAATAATGTTTTTATCTGTTCCTCAAGCAGCAAATCCATTTTTTGTTGTAAACTTCTAATCTGCATTTCGGCTTTAAGATTTATTAAATAATCATTCTCGCTTCTCATTCTGTCTTTTTCTTCTTGCCTGTTTTGACTCATCATAATAATAGGTGCTTGCATAGCTGCAATGCACGATAGTATTAAATTCATTAGTATAAAAGGGTAGGGGTCAAACTTGTAAACTCCTATAGCAAATACATTAAAAATAATCCAAATGGAAAGTATTACTCCAAATAAAATAATGAACTTCCAACTACCACCAAAACGAGCTATGAACTTCCAAATAAAAAGTGGACAAAATTTTCAAGAGCTTTAAGCTACATTTTTTAAATTGTTATTAAATAATTGATTGTATTCTTTTATGTTTAAATTGTTTAAGTATGAATGCCT
>JAPLER010000380.1:0-3491 GCA_026391115.1 Bacteroidota bacterium
ATGTTTTATGATTTTTTTTATTTTTTGTTTGCTTTGAAATTACTTTTCACATCATCAACAAATTCCTTTGCTGGCTTAAAAGAAGGTATGTAATGCTCTGGTATATGCACAGCCACATTCTTCTTGATGTTTCGACCTACCTTGGCTGCACGTTTCTTGGTAATAAAACTACCAAATCCACGTATATAAACATTCTCATCATTTGCCAATTGATGTTTAACTTCTTTTATAAAAGTTTCTAGTGATATTAAAACATCAACTTTGGGAATGCCAGTTTTATCGGCAATTATATTTACAATATCAGCTTTTCTCATAAAACTACGTTTTAATTAATGCACTAAAGTAGTAAAAAATGTAATATATATATATATTTATTCTTTATGTTTTGATAACCAATATCTTAGCTACTCAAAAATTTATTTATGAGAAGAATTGCATTATTTTTTGTGTGTATTTTTTTGATTAACTTTTTACATTCTCAAAACATTAGAAATGAGAAATTTGGTGTCATTAAACTCGAAGACTTTAATCCCTTGTCTACCATTATTGAAAAAGATGCAGCTGCAGTTGTATTGAGTGATGTTGGTAGTACTGATTTTGAAGGTAATAACCATGGCGATTTTTCTGTAATATTTAAAAGGCATAAAAAAATTTTATTAAAGAAAAGAACAGCTTTTGATGAAGCAACTTTTAAAATTTATTTATGGCAATTCTCATCTACCAACGAAGAAGTTTTAGAAGATTTAGAAGCGGCAACTTATAATATTGATAATGGAAAAATTGTTACCACTAAACTGAACAAGAAAGAGCTTATAAAAGAGAATTTTTCAAAAAATATTTTGCTAAACAAATTTACATTGCCTGATTTGAAGGAAGGTTGTATAATAGAATACAAATACACTATCAAATCTCCTTACGATAATATGCTACACTCTTGGGCTTTTCAAGATGATGAATATCCAACATTGTGGAGCGAGTATCAAGTAACATTACCTCATCTTTATAGTTATGCAATTGTAAAAAAAGGAGCATATAGAACATTGGCAGTTGATAGCTCAATGTTAAAATACAAATCTTATACAATACTTGCTCATTCTAACAATGGATATTCAAGGTCTGAAATAATAAATACAAGTGGAGATGCAAAATGGTTTTTATGGGCAATGAAAGAAGTACCCAGTTATAAGGTGCAAAGTTTTGTTGCAAATCCAAATGACCATATAGCTGAATATGAATTTCAACTACAGTCTATTAAGTATAGTGAGCAAACTGTTGTGAGACGAATAAAGTCATGGTATGAAACGGCTAATTCTTTATTACAATCTGAAAATTTTGGGCAAATTATAGATAAAGAAAAAAATGACTGGATTGAAAAAGAAGTAAATGCGATTACAGGTGCAAAAGAAGGAGCGGAAGCAGCTAACTTAGTTTTCAAATATCTTAGAGATAATTTTATTGCAAGTAACAATAACAGTATTTATTTAACAGATGAACCTAAGAAAATTTTTAAAAATAAAAAGGGAAATATTGCTGACATTAATTTAATGCTTACAGCAATGCTGTATAACAAAGGCTATATAGCTGAGCCTGTAGTATTGAGTACAAGGGGTAATGGAAAAGTTGATGAAGTTTCTGCAATACTAAATCAATATAACTATGTAGTGTGCAGATTAAAAATAGATACTACAACTTATTTTTTAGATGCAAGTGACAAACATAACGGATTTGGAAAATTACCTAATAAGTGCTACAATGGTTTTGGTAGAGTAATAGCACAAAACCCTTTTCTGGTAAATCTTTCAGCTGATAATAATGAAGAAAGTAAAGTAACTAGTATTTTTATTGCCAATGCTGAAAATGGTAAACTGGAAGCATCTTTTACAAGCAATTTGGGCTATGTGGAATCTCAGGAAGTTCGTAATAGACTTTTGAAAACAACAACTCCTGATTTTTTTAAAGAAATAACTAAAGACTATTCGTTTACTCCTAAAATATCAAATGAAGAACTTGAAAATGAAAAGAATTATGATTTGCCTTTAACTGTTAAATATGATTTGAATTTTAGTTTAGGCGATGATGATATTATTTACTTTAATCCCCTTTTAAATGAAATAACTAAAGAAAATATTTTTAAAGCAGAGAAGCGAATTTTTAAAGTTGAAATGCCTTTTGCTATGAATGAAACATATATTTTAAATATGGAAATACCAAAAGGTTATGTTGTTGATGAATTGCCTAAAAGTGTTCGCTCTAAGTTAAATGAGTCAGAAGGTTTGTTTGAATATATTATTAGTAATAAAGAAGGCTTTATTCAGTTAAAATGCAAATTCCAATTAAATAAAGCCAATTATGATGTTGAAGATTATGAGTCTTTACGAGAATTTTTTGGTTTAATGGTAAAAAAGCAAAGCGAACAAATTGTGTTTAAAAAAGTCAAGTAAAATTTATTTAACCCTAATTTTTATGCCATTGCTATGACTTGTAAATTCTGGTGCATACATACATTGTATAGAAGCTAAGCCCACACTGTAGTTCCCACTATGAGTTATGTATAATGGGTATTCAAAAACATAAGTGCCACGTTGCATATTATCTATAAAAAAGTTTGTGCTGGCATCTTTTGTACTTTCGTAATAACCTAAACCATCTTGCCATTTATAACCACTTAAAACATTGGTTGGCTCTGTGTTTGCAGCTCTCATATCTTTTAAATGTAAAAATTCCATTTGTCTATCGCAACGTAATTCTACACGAACAATTAATTTATCGCCAATATTCAATTCATCATTATCATTTACTGGTTCTAATACTTTTTTAGTGCCATTATTTTTTTCAATAAATAGTTTTTTTACTAAAGTTAATGGTGCATTTTTAGTTGATGATTTTACATCATTAACATCTGCAAAGTATTGAAAATATACAGCTCCATAGCTTGGACTATTGGGTAATTTGTCAATTGGTTGATTAGTAATAGTAATGTTTGGTTGAATGCTTGCTGTTATTTTATTTACAGTTACTTCATCCAATTTTGTTTTTATATAACTAGCATTATCATCGTTGCTTGTAATAGTTTTATTGCCAATATTTATTTGTGTGCTTTGTTGATTATTTATCCAATTGCTGCCATAATTTAAAATCGCATAGCAAGCTGCACTTGTTGCTATAGTTGAGTTCCATTTGTTAGTTTGTTTATTTAAAATCAACCAAGTTTTCATTTTATCAATGCTTATATTGTCTTTAGCTATCTCATTAAAAGCTTCTATCAATAATGCTTGTGTTTCAAAATTATTTTGATACCAATAGTAGCAATATTCATTCTGCTTCCAATATATAGTTCCTTTTGCAGTGTCTTCAACTGCATTCTCTTTTATGCTATTGATTATTTTTTTTGATAACAAATTATTGCCATCAAATCTGTACAAAGAAGTAGCAATCATTCCTTGCATATAAACACTTTCTTTTGTCCAGTTTTTTGTAGCATTGTCAGCAAA
>JAPLER010000380.1:3527-8928 GCA_026391115.1 Bacteroidota bacterium
TACTAATGTTGATGATAAATTAATATTGGTAAACATACTACGCATATACCAATAATTTACATCTAAACTATTGCCCCAAAAAATACTTTTCCCTTTGGTATTTTTTAAATTGGCTAGATAGTTTTTATAATCTCTTTCTATTCTGCTATCTAAGTATTTCAAGGCTTTTGTTGCAATTTCGTTTAGCTGGTTTTGTTGTTCTTTGTTCAATGCTTTCATCAATTTTAACTTACCAATACCTGTAACAATGTATTGAGTTATGTAATCATTTTCTCTGCCACCATCAAACCAACTAAATGCACCATTGTTTAATTGTTTGCTTTTTATTTTTTCAATAGTAGCGTTAATATTGCTTTGCATTTTATCTAAATCAAGCAATAATGCTAAACGTTTTTGTTGCTCCACTTCACTTTCAGCATCAAGCACCCAAGGTGTTTCGCTTAATATTAATGCTTTTAATTCTTCGTTAGTTTGCAACTTGCTTTTTGCTAAAGTTGTATCAGCTTTCCATTTTTCAATAACAAGTTTTATGTTTTTATTATTGTTTATAATGCTTGATGCCATTGCATTTGCAAAGAATCTATTAAATGTTTGTTCAGCACATTCGTAAGGATATTCCATTAAATATGGCAATGCTTGTACTACATTCCAAATTGGGTTTGACGTGTATTCTACAGTCATTGTTTCGCCACTTCTATTGCTTGCAGTATTGAACAATGGTTTTAAATCAATGGTTTTATTTTGTTCATTTGGTTTTAAATAAATAGGTAAGCTTTCTGTTAAGAAAATTTTATTTGTCAATACCGGCAAAGTGTTTTCTTCTCCATCACTTACGTTTCCATTATCTGTTTTGAATAGGAAACTTAACCACACTACTTTGGTTGGCAGCAACAGTAAAATATTGCAATGGAAATACATTATTAAACAAGCCATCAACACTGTTGCCAGTAGTTGCATCAATCAACTCTAAATTGGCTGTGCCTGTAATTTCTTTATCGGTTGTATTGGCAATTTTTACAGTAAATTCCATCAGATCTCCTTCTCTTAGAAAGCGTGGTGCATTGGGTTGTACCATAATTGGTTTGCTAGTTACTACACTATTTTCACTTACACCAAACTCCAAGTTTTTTGTATGTGCAAAGTTCAACCATTTCCATTTTGTTAAAGCCTCTGGCATTGTAAAACTAAAAGTATAATTGCCATTGCTATCAGCATAAACATTTGGAAAAAAGAATGCCGTTTCGTTAAAGTTTTTACGAATTTCAGGTTGTTCGTTTTTATTAATCAAATTTTTGTTTGGTGAATCATCAGTTACCTCTCTAGGCCTTACCTCCATTAGAGAACTAGTTCCATCTAAGTCAAATACCGAAATTGTATCATAGACTATTTTTCTACCTCCTTGTGTTTTTTGTTTCCCCCTTATTCCATTCATATCACTAACTGCAACACTAGAAACTGCTCCTTGTAACGCACGTGTGTAATATGCTTTTGGTTGATTCCTCCAATTATACGTTATGCTGCCTTTTTTCGATTTCAATAATCCAGAAGAATACATTGATAAATCTAAAATATCTTGAGCTCGGTAATTATATTTTAAATCAGTTGAAACTTCACTAAAATATCGATCATCGGTATTCGCATTTGAATTTGTAAAACTCTGCCTTCCACCAAATCTTAATTCTGCTCCAAAATATCGACTTGCATCAAACTCTGGTATTCCCCAATTATGTCCTCTAAACTGGTCAAGGCTGGCATCATACATTGTAGTTAATAATTCAGCAGCAACTTTTTCTTCATTCTCGCCACTTATTTTTATACGCCACCACTATAAAATCTATTGTTTTTTACAAAAGCATAATACATACCAAAACCTTTGGTAGCATTGTTTTCTAGTTGTTTACTCCAATTAAAATAATTACTTATTTGCTCGAAAGAATAGTTATTGTTTAAATGTTCTTCATTAGGTTTTTCATTAGCTGTAACCAATGTTTTTAATACAAAAATATTTTGTGCATTTGTTGTAAAGCCAATGTTTGCAGTATCTCCAGCTTTACAACTTGTATTGCTTTTTGTAGCAGCATTGTATTGAGCAAAAGCTAAACTGTTCTTATGGCTTACTTCAATCAAAGCTTTTGTTTCAACCTTGTTCCCATCTTTATCAATTGTAGTGGCAGTTACAAGTAATTGGGAATTGCGTATTGGGTTTACATATTTTAGATCGTAAGTGGTAAATAAAGAATCTTTATTAGTTGTTAAAACATCTCTATTCAATTCTTTTTTTTCTTTCCAACTCAACTTATCTGTTTCATTATCATATTCATCATAAGGGAAGTTTTTTAAGTATTCATCCTGTGTTAAAACAAAAGTATCTGCACGTTCCCAAAATCTATTTCTTATTAATCGTGTTGGTGTTTCAAGTTGTGTAATTTTAAGGTCAATCATTGTTGTAATGCTCTCTCCTGCAAGGTTTGTAGCACTTATCTTAATGTTTTTAAAATCATCAGCATCTATTTTTTCAGGTACATCTAATTTTAAAATTAGTGAATGATAGCCTATTGAAATATTTGCAGTTTCTTCTCTTGTTTCTCCATTAATATCTGTAACACTGGCGTGTATTTCATAATCAAAAATTGGGTTGGTGTTTCTGTCAATGGCTTCATCAGGCTCTGCATTAAACTTAATATTAAACTTGCCTTGTGCATCAGTTTTTATTTCTCCATTTACAATTTGTTTAGCTGCACTTTGTGGTTGTGGTATTCGCCAAAACATCCATATATTTTCAAATCTTGCTTTACGTGTTACTGTGTAAGTAACCTTTGCTGCATCAATTGCATTACCTGCATAAGCTTTTGCATTGCCTGTAATAACTATGCTGTCATTTAATTTGTAAGTGTTTTTTTGCTTATCATATTCAACATAAAATTTTGGTCGTTTATATTCTTCTACATTAAAATTAATATAGCCATTATACTTATCTGTAGTTAAACTAAAACTGCCAGTAAGTGCATTTAATGGCAATGTAAACTTGCCATTAAAACTACCAAACTCATTTGTTGTAAGTTCAATGGTATCAATGGTTTTGCCATTTACATCTCTTAAAAATACTTTTCTAATTTTATTGTTTAAATACAGTTTTGCATTGCCTTTATTGGTTGTAGTTAAAATACCTTTAAAAAATAATGTTTGTCCTGGTCTATAAATACTTCTATCTGTGTATAAATGAAAAGAAGCATTCTCTTCTTCTATTTGTTTTTCAGTTCTATTGTCATCTTGATTTCTACTGGTTTGATAGTTGTTATTATTACTAATTAATGTATCGCCATTTTTGCACATCATATAAATTAAGCCATATCTATAATCTGTACTTCCTAATTTTTTTGCATTAAAATAACCATTTTTATCGGTAATGCTTTTGCCAACTTCGGTAGTTTGATATTTTTGTTTTTCACTATTCCATTCATTCATAAAAACCTTTACAGTTGCAGCTTCTATTGGGTTGCCATTATCTCTATCCACCACAAAAATATCTCCATTGTTTTCTATATAGCTTATGCTAGAAACAGAAAACTGCAAGTAACTTAGGTTGTCTTTATCGGCATTAAAACTTTTACCTGTACTTGTTAAAATTGCATAAGTGCCTGCAGGCAAAGCATCAACTTTTATTTCGCAACTATGCTCTTGTAAGTCATTTGCAATAGGCAGGTTTTGTTCAATTTGTTTAATGTAATTTTTCTTAACAATTTTATTCCAAAATTTATCATTGTTGCTATAGTTGTCATCATCATCAATGCTGTTTTGTACAGTAGTTTTAAGTTGAATAACTCTATAAAACAGGGTAGGGGTATTTCTAAAATTAACCAACATTCTAAATGGTTGATTAGGCACATTTACAGCTTCAATTTTTGTACTAATAGTTTTGCGTTGTATATATTCTAGCAATGCTTTCATATTATTATTGCCTTCACAACTATCACTATTTACTTTCAATCTTGCAGTAATAATTTCTTGTGCTTTTATATATTCAAATCTATTTGTTGTTGCTGTAAATGGTTTATAACTTGCTGCTTTATCGCTATAATATTTTGCAAGTAAATACCAAGCTTGTGTTGCAGTTAAGTTATTCGTTTGTGTATTTGTAATTTCTGCTAAAGCCTGTAGGTATAATTCATCTTTATTGCTAAAATTTGCTTTGGTATACACCCATATTATACGTTCAATATTTACATCAATGCAAGCATCTGTGTTTTTAGTATGAAAACTAATTAATTGCTGAAATATTTGCAGTGCTTTGCTTTGGCTATTTAAAATATCAGTTGTCTCAAATTTTGAATTTAAAAAAGAAGTAGTTGTTCCTAATGCTTTTGTGTTAGCAATTGTCTTTTCTGCTCCATCGTAATAACGATTATGATTGATGGAAAAATCTTTGTAATAATCCAGTGCTTCGTGTGCCAGTAAATCATACAATGTTGGTCTTAATTTATTTTCTGTACCATAAATAATTAGTACATCATAATCAGAAAGTTTTGTTTTTTGTAAGGTAGTATTTGCTATTAAACTATTGTCGTAGCATTTAAAAATTTGTTTTGTAAAATCATTTGTACTCCAAGTAGCTATATCATCTTTTTGCTTTTCTGTTGTTTCGCTTCTTTGGTTAATTTGCCATTGATTATTGTTGTAATAAATTTGATAAGTTTTTGCCAGTAGTGTACATAAAATACTTTTTGCAGCGGTGTTTGATGTGCTATTAATTTCTTTTTGTAGCAAATCAATGTTGGCTTTTGTATTGTCTTCTTTTATACGCTCACTCAATTCCATTTTGTATATTAAAGCTTTTATTACTTGAGCTTGCTTATCATCTTTCTTGGCTTTTTTATATAGGGCATCAACTTTTGTCAATGCTGTTTTTGTAGCATTGTCTTTAGATACCAAACTATCAATCAATATCCAATCTTTTTTATAAGTAGTATCCATTTTTTGTGAATATGTGTTTGTGCTCATTAATAAAAGCAATGTAATAAACAGTTGTATTGTTTTCATAAATCAAATTTGCAGGAAAGAAAATATATATTGTGTAAAAGAGATGTTAAAAATGTTGTAATTGCATAAAATAATATTATTTAATAAAAAAGCCTGTTTGAATAGTACAAACAGGCTTTTTATTTACTATAAAATAAATTCTAAAAATTGAACTTTACGCCACCGTAAAAATTTGTTCCCATTGTATTGTAGCCAACAATTTCTTGATAATTGCTGTTAGTAATATTTCTAGCATTTACAAATAGTTTAAACTTGTTTTTTAGTAAACTATAATCTGCATAAATGTCAATTAATGCGTAATCGTGTAATGTTACATTTTTAGTTGCAAATGTTATATTGTCAAAATATGTATCGTTTCTTTCGC
>JAPLER010000380.1:8991-13645 GCA_026391115.1 Bacteroidota bacterium
TTAATACTTGCAAATAATTTGTTCGTTGGTTTTGTTCCAATATTTAAGCCAATGCAATTTGCAGGGCGACGTAATAATCCATCAATCGTAAACTCTTTGCCTGTATTGTCTTTTGTTTTTGTAAAACCTTCAACATACGTATAAAATAGTTTTATGCTGGTGTTTTTGCTTGCCTGAATTTGAGTTTCAAACTCTAAACCCAAATCTTTTTGTTTATCCTGATTTATGTATTGACTTTGAAATGTTGTGTTATTATAATAAAAAAAATGTACATCTTTTACATCTCTAGAAAATAAAACTAACTGTGTTTTAATGGTTTTATTTTCGAAATAATGTTGTAAGCCAATTTCTGTGTTTAATGCTACTTCGGGTTTCAGGTTTTTATTTCCGTATTCGCTATACAATTGATATAAACTTGGAGTTCTATATGCACTTGAAATATTTGCAAATACTTTTACATCATCATTTACCTGATATGATGGATTGATATTAAATACTGTATTATTTCCATAAACAGAATGGTTGTTGAATCTTCCACCCACTTCAAGATTAAAGCCCAAATTGTTGTTGTAATTTAAAGCAGCATAAATTCCTAATTGATTTTGTTTTATGCTGTCTCCGCTTAATGCAGTTTTATATGGTCCAAAAAATCCAATTGAGTTATAATATTGATTTGTAGTTGATGTTCTGTAATCTGCACCAACAGTAAGTTTAGTGGTTTTGCATAATGCAAAATTGCTGTAAGCATCTACAAAATGTTCGTTGCCGTTGTAAATACCTTTTGTGAATTTATCATAACCGTTTTGACTTGAAGTAGAATCATCAATATAAGTTCTTTCAATTTTATTATAATTATACAAAACATTTAATCTTGTTTTGCCAATCGTAATTTCATTTTTAACCCCCGTTTGAAAACTTTTTTGGGTGTAGCTGAAATCTAATTCATCGGTAAAAGCACCTTGATCTATATTTCCATTTAACCAGGTATAACGTAAGTAAGGTTTAATAACGATGTTTTTGGAAGCGGTAATTCCAAAGTTGGCATTAAAAGCTTCTTGTTTATAATTGTCTTTATCTGCATTAGCAACAGTACTTGCAGCTTCATTAATACCATCTGTTTTTAAATAACTGTAACCTAAGTTGTAATCAATGCTTTTTAATTTACCATTAATACCTGCATTGCCACGCATTGTATTATAGCTACCATAGCTTAATGTACCTGCAACATTTACATCTTTATTACTATCATTCTTTTTAGTAATAATATTAATTACACCTGCAATAGCATCGCTACCATATAATGTAGATTGGCTGCCTTTTAAAATTTCAACTCTTTCAACTAAATCTACAGAAAGATTTCTAATATCAAAGTTGCTTCCAATACCACTTGCATCATATACAGGTACACCATCAATAGTAATTAATGTGTGTTCAACTCTTGCACCACGCAGGTAAATACTTTTATCTTTTCCAGCATTGCTATTGGCTCCATTAATTTGAATACCAACTTGCTCATTTAAAATTTGGGATAAGTCTTTTCCTCCACTTTGTTGCAATTGTTGTTTTGTAATTACAGTAATTACTTTACCAGTTGCAGATGTTTTAATTGGAAATTTAGTAGCTGTTACTACTACTTCATCAATACTTTTTGTAGTTGATGTGTCTTGCTGTGCAATTGCATTTAATGCTGCACCTAGTGCAATAAGCGTTACGATTTTTTTGCTCATTGTTAATTTTTTTAAAGATGAAACAATAAGCTTTGAGAGAATGAAGAAAAATACCACACCTAAACAGTGTAGATAAAATTCTATGCCTTTCGCCCGAAAGCCTTGAAATCATTGATAAATTTGGCAGGTCTTCTGACTTAGCATTTACTTCACCTTCTCGTTTTGCAACAATGGTTTTATTGAAGTTAAATCTTAATGATTTTGCTTTACAGCTACGGGGATAGTTCTTGATTTTAACAAGATTCCCTTTTAATTTTCTAGTGGAACTAAAAAAACCAAATTCGAAGCAAATGTATGGGGATAAGTACTATTCTGCTTAATTATCCATTTAAAATATATACACAAGCTTATTTGCTTTTTATTTGCAACTTACTTTTCAACAATGAAACAATTTGAAGTACCTAGTTTTTATAGAAGCAATTTAATAGCTGAAATAAAAGATAAACGTAAACAAGTAGATAAATTAAAAAAAGATTTTAGTCCAGCACTATTAGATTATGGTAATCTTAAAATATATCTTGCTCGTCATTTTGGGTTTTGCTATGGCGTAGAAAATGCTATTGAAATAGCCTTTAAAACTATCGAAGAAAACAAGGGCAAACGCATTTTTTTGTTGAGCGAAATGATTCATAATCCACTGGTGAATGAAGATTTGCGTAACCACGGTATAATTTTTATGCAAGATACCTATGGCAATCAATTAGTGCCCTTTGATGAAATTACTAGTAACGATGTTGTTATTATTCCTGCATTTGGCACAACACTAGATATTGAAAATAAATTAAAAGCAAAAGGGGTGCAAGTAGATAATTGGAATACCACTTGCCCGTTTGTAGAAAAAGTGTGGAATCGAAGCCAGCAAATTGCACAAAAAGGGTATAGTATTGTGGTGCACGGCAAGCCCAAATGATATGAATGAGGCAAAACGCCTTGCTTTATATATTATCCAGCAATTGCCAATAAATGAGTTTTACGAAGAATTTAGAGGAAGATATTCTGAAAATTTTAATATAGAAACTGATTTACAAAGAATAGGTGTAGTAAACCAAACCACTCAATTAGCTAGTGACACGCAAGCTATATCTGACTTTTTAAAACAAACGATGATGGCACATTATAACTTAAACAATGAAACCATAGCAGAACGTTTTGCAGATACACGAGATACGCTTTGCTATGCAACAAACGATAACCAAACTGCAGTAAGAGAAATGCTTCACACAACAGCAGACTTGGCTATTGTGGTAGGTGGCAACAACAGCAGCAACACCTCTCACTTGGTAGAAATGTGCGAAGCTGTTTTACCTACATTTTTTATTGATAGTGCCACAAAAATTATTAGTAAAAATGAAATTGCTCATACCAATTGGAAAACCAAAGAGGAAATGATTTTAAATAGGTTCTTACCAGAAAGAGAAAATGTAAGTATATTAATAACAAGTGGTGCAAGTTGCCCAGATGCAGTGGTTGAAAGAGTTATAGAAAAAATTAAGTCTTTTTATAATTAATATTTTATGAGTCATTACATTATTGAAAATAGTGTTCTTAAAGTTGAAATAAGTACCAAAGGAGCAGAATTGCAAAGCATTTATAATAAAACAACGCAACTTGAGTACCTATGGAGTGGTGATGCTGCTTTTTGGGGTAAAAAAAGTCCAGTACTTTTTCCAATAGTTGGCGGATTAAAGAATAACGAATACGAATATGAAGGCAAAAAATACACTTTGCCACGACATGGCTTTGCACGAGATAATGAGTTTGCCGTAAGGCAAATAAATGGAACCACTATTCAATTCATACTAACATCTTCAGCAATAACCAGAGCCGTTTATCCTTTTGACTTTGAATTTGCAATTAAATATTATATTCAAGAAGAAAAGGTGTATTGTACCTATAAAGTAATAAATACAGGATCAAATACAATGTATTTTTCTGTTGGTGCACACCCTGCATTTGCAATTCCTCTAACTAGAGATACTCATTTTAATGATTGGTATTTACAATTTAGTAAAAATGAAAATTGCGGTATTCATCCATTAACAACTGATGGGTTGGTAAAAGATGATGCTGCACCCTATTTGAATAATACCAATACATTGCCACTAAACAAAGCTTTGTTTTACAATGATGCTTTAGTGTTTAAAAATCTGCAATCTAACACCATTAGTATCTTATCTGCTCAAAATAGTAATGGGTTAAAAATGCAGTTTGATGGCTTTCCTTATTATGGAATATGGAGTGCTAAAGATGCCAATTTTGTGTGCCTAGAACCTTGGCTAGGCATTGCAGATACAGAAACTACTAATGGAAAATTAGAAGATAAAGAAGGTATTATTACTTTGTCTGCGAATAGTAAGTTTAAAGCAACATGGAGCTTAGAGTTGTTTTAGTGAAGTTTATAATCTTAATTAATAATATTCATTTATTTAATAATTATAAATTATATAAAATTATAAATCAACAATTTAATTTATTTATTTAAATATTAATTTTACCAGTAAATGGTTGGTTTATTTTGGGGAATAACGATATTTCAATTGGAATTTTCTAGTTATTTGTTTTCTACTATCAACGTTCCTTGAGAGTATTTTTCATTGTGTTGAGAAGCATCTAATCCGTCTTCTTCTTCACTTTCGGTAACACGAATTGGCAACACAAAATTGATAAATTTAAAAATAAGATAAGACACAGTGAAGCTATAAACAACCGCTATTAACATTCCTTTGGTTTGTGTAAAAAAGAAACTAGCATTACCATAAAACAAACCATTATTACCTAATTCATTAATATTTTTTGATGCAAAAACACCTGTCATTAACATTCCAACAATTCCCCCAATTCCATGGCAAGGAAATACATCTAAGGTATCGTCTAAGGTAGTTTTAGACTTTACGTAAATAGCAATATTTGAAATGAGTGCAGTAAAA
>JAPLER010000355.1:0-5042 GCA_026391115.1 Bacteroidota bacterium
TAATTAAAATATTTTTCATTTATTATATTTTCATTCAAAGTTAAAAAGAAGCAAAGACGCAAAGTTTATTTAATGGTTATTAATAAGCAATGCTTAGCTCCAATTAACATCTTTAATTTCATTATATACCATTGTGATTCCTTGTTCCAATGTAATTGATGATTTCCATCCTAAATTTTCAAGTTTTGTTACGTCCATTAATTTTCTTGCAGTGCCATCTGGTTTTGTAGTATCTAAAACAATTTCACCTTCAAAGCCAACAATTTTTTTAACTAATAAAGCTAAATCTTTAATAGTAATATCTGTTCCAGATCCAATATTTACCAATCCTTTTTCGTTATAAGAATCCATTAAAAACACGCAAGCTTCTGCTAGGTCATTAACATGTAAAAATTCACGCAAAGGAGAACCAGAACCCCACAATGTAACAGTTGCATCTCCATTTCTTTTTGCTGTAATAAATTTGCGAAGCAATGCGGGTAAAACGTGAGATTTTTCTAAATCATAATTATCATTTGGTCCATATAAATTAGTAGGCATTGCACTAATAAAATTGCAACCATACTGAGCCCTATAACTATCGCACAATTCTATACCAGCAATTTTTGCAATGGCATAAGGCTGGTTTGTTTGTTCTAAATATCCTTGCAAAAGATATTCTTCTTTTAAAGGTTGAGGGGCATTTTTTGGGTAAATACAAGATGAGCCTAAGAACATTAATTTGGTAACATTGTTAATATGTGAAGCATTGATAATATTGGCTTCCATCATTAAATTATCGTAAATAAATTCTGCTCTGTAAGTATTGTTGGCAACAATACCACCCACTTTTGCAGCAGCTAAAAAAACATAGTTTGGTTTTTCTGTTGCAAAAAAATCATTTACTTGTTGTTGGTTTCTTAGGTCAAGTTCTTTTGATGTTCTTGAAATAATATTATTAAAACCTAAACTTCTTAACTTTCTTTCAATGGCACTTCCAACCATTCCTCTATGTCCAGCAATATATATTTTATCTTGAGTATTCATTTTTTGTAAGTCTTTAGTCTTTGGCAAAAGGTCTTTGGTTTGAAACTATTTTAAAATACTTGTTCTTAATGCATTAATCCTTCTTTGCAATGTTTGAATTTCTTCTATTAGCTCCTTACTTCTATCAATTGATAAAAAATTCAAATTTGTTGATATAATTAATAAAGTTTCAACTTCAAAACAAGAGCCAATTGAAATTTCTAAAAATCTTGCAAAATCTGTAGCTGTTTTTCTACTACAACCCTCCGCAATGTTAAGAGATATAGAAACAGATGCTCTTGTAATTTGTGATACAATTCCATATTTTTCACTACTAGGAAAAGAAGATGTTGTAGCATAAATTTTTGTAACAAAATTTATCGCAACCTTCCACACATCTAATTCTCTGTAGTTTCTCATTCTTTCGTCTTTAGTCTTAGGGTTAAAGTCTTTTACTAAAGTTCTTTGGATGGGGAAGTATTAAAGACTTTTACCCTTCACCCAAAGACTAAATTTACAATCCACTTTGTTTAACATGTCTTTCTTTTTTAAAAATTACTAAATCACTTGCTACCATTTCTTTACACATTTCTGCCAAAGTATATTTAGGTTTCCAACCTAATTGAGTATTTGCTTTTGTTGGGTCACCAATTAATAATTCTACTTCTGTTGGCCTGTAATATCTTGGGTCAACTTTTACTACAGTTTTACCAATTGGCAATTGATATTCTGGATTATTGCAAGCAACAATATAACCTTCTTCATTTTCTGCTTCTCCCTTAAATGCCAACTCAATTCCTACTTCCGCAAAACTCATTTTTACAAAATCTCTAATGTATGTTGTAATTCCAGTTGCTAAAACAAAATCCTCTGGTTTTTCTTGCTGTAAAATCAAATACATTCCTTCTACATAATCTTTTGCGTGTCCCCAATCTCTTTGTGCATTTAGGTTTCCAAGAAATAAACATTCCTGTTGACCTAAAGCAATTTGTGCTGTAGCTCTAGTAATTTTTCTTGTTACAAAAGTTTCGCCTCTATTTGGAGATTCGTGATTAAACAAAATTCCATTGCAAGCATACATACCATAAGCCTCACGATAATTTACTGTAATCCAGTAAGCATACAATTTTGCTACTGCATATGGACTACGTGGATAGAATGGTGTTGTTTCACTTTGAGGAACAGCTTGCACCAAACCATATAACTCACTTGTTGATGCCTGATAAATTTTCGTTTTATTGATTAATCCCAGCAAACGAACAGCTTCTAATATTCTTAAAGTACCAATACCATCTGCATTTGCAGTGTATTCTGGCTCTTCAAAACTTACATGCACATGGCTCATTGCAGCCAAATTATAAATTTCATCTGGCTGAACTTCTTGAATAATTCTTATTAAATTAGTACTATCAGTCAAATCGCCATGATGTAAAGTTAAATGTCTTGTTGGAGTGTGTGGGTCTTCGTATAAGTGATCAATACGCTGTGTATTGAACAAAGAAGAACGACGTTTGATACCATGAACCTGATATCCTTTTTTTAATAAAAATTCTGTAAGATATGCTCCATCTTGACCAGTAATTCCTGTAATTAATGCTACTTTCATTTTTTTGTCTTTAGTCTAAAGTCGTTTGTCTTTAGTAAAATATTTAATTAAAAATTATGTCTAACCATTAACAATTAATGGTAATTCTCTATCTGCTTTATAGTAATCTTCTGGAATTCCAATGTCTATAAAATATTCGGCTGCAATATAACCGGTTACTTTTAACGATTTCATATTGGGCTCCAAAAAGTCTTTTTCGTAAGAAAAATTTTGCTGCAAATGTGCAGTTTTTTCTAGAAATATATCCGTATTAAAAATATTGATGCCTGTATTTATAAAACCCTCTTTGCAATATTGTTTTTCGTTGAATTGATGAATGATATTATGTTCATCAATTGTTACAGAACCATACCTATCAAAATCTTGCATTGGTGTAAGTGCTATGCTGCAATCTGCGTTTGCATTGTGGTAGGCATCTACAAAGGATTTTAAATTCAAATTGAAGAAGGTATCTCCATTAAAAATGAGAATATCCTTTTGGGTAGCGGCAGATAAGCAAAATTTAATAGCACCACCTGTACCCAATGGTTCTTTTTCTACAAAACATTTGTAGTTTAGTTTTGGAAAATCTTCTGTTAAAAATTGCTCAACTTGGCTAGATAAATAACCTAGTGAGAAAATAAAATGGGTAACACCTTGCTTTTGTAAATAAGTAATTAACCAAAATAAAAATGGTTTGCCAAAAATTGGTGCAAGGGGTTTGGGAACTTCTTTTACAGCTGTTTGTAAACGTGTACCAAAGCCACCTGCTAATATGATTGCTTGCATTTATTGTGTTTGGAGTTTTTTGTAGCAAAAAATCGGTAGTATTTAAAAAAGCTACATTTTTTTTGCTACAAAATTAATTTCATAATTTCTTAGTATTTTTCATTTTACCAAAAATGATTACTAAACTTGGTACAATTAAAAAAGGAAAAGAAACACTTCGATATCTTATTATAGCTGCATCAAAACAAACGGTATAACCGATAAATAATAACAGGAAAAAACTAATTACAAAGCAAGTTAAAATAATAGGATTGTTTAATATTTCACTATTTTTTTTAGCTGCAAAAACGATTGAAACAATTAAAATAATTATAAAAAAATAGTTTTCAATTGAAATACAGAATTCAGCTTTTGATTTAGTATTTAAAATAAAAGGACGAAATAATGATGCTTGTAAAGCAAATGGAAAATATGAAATAATACTTTTTGTATTAGATTCTAATTGTGGTGTTTTAAATTTTGTATTTCCATCTAATGATAAAAATTCATTGTGCTTTGTAACAATAGAATTTCCAATTCCACTTGTAACATTTGTAGCAGTTGAAAATAAAAAAATACCTAAGCATACTGCAATAAGAATTGAAAATACTAATCTACTCTTCATTTTAAATTTTGAAACTAAAAACCAGCCTACTAAGGCTGGAACAATTGCTAATAAGTAATAATTTCTTAAAGCAAAAATTGTAACTAAGCAAGCAACTAAAATGATTACTCGTTTAACAGAAATATTGTTGTTTAATATTTTATAGAAAATGTATAAACTTATAGCAGTTGACGAAAAAACAAGACCATCTTTATGAATAGCACTGCACCAAAATAGAAAACTTGGCGTAAGAAATATTGTAATGATTAAAAGCCATTTATTTATTGTAAAATTTTCTTTAATTAGTTTATAAAATGCAACACAACCCACCATAAAAAAAGCATTAAAAAATAATATATTTATGTAATAATTTTTAAAGCTAAAAACGTTTAGTACTGCTAAAAGCTTAGTGAAAAAAGTTGCTTTTAAATCGCTCCAGTAGGAGTGAGAACTAGTAAAAAAATCGCCTGTTGTTGCGTAATGATTGGTAAATAAATCTGCAAAAAAGGCTTTTGGATTATTTAATAACCAATCTGTTTCTATTCTGCTATCAATAAAATAATTCCAGGTATCTGCATTTTCAATTTGAGATGGTAAGGAAAAGTAATAACTATATAAAATACCAACAATAACTTTTAAAGAAAAAAGTGATATGAGTATTTTAGATGGTATGCCTGAGATTTTGAAAAAACAATTTCTGGATAATAATAGGCTAACCAAGAGAAAATAAAAAATAAACAGAAGATAGAACAAAGAATATTTTTAAATGATTTGATTAACTTTTTATTAGGTCCTTATAAAGATTTATATACTTGTCTTTACTATTTAACAAATTGAATGTTGTGTTATAAAATTCTAGAGAATTTTGTTGATACAAAGCATAATTTTCAATAATATTATTCAAACCACTTGTAATAGATTCAATATTATTTTCAACCAATACACCATTATCTTTTATCAATTCTGGACAACCACCTACATTACTCAATATTAATGGTAATCCAGCACTCATTGCCTCTATTGCAGATATGGGCAAGCCCTCGCTATTTGAAATTAACATAAATGCATCGTAATGATTAA
>JAPLER010000355.1:5084-6357 GCA_026391115.1 Bacteroidota bacterium
GCAGCAAATGATTGAATTTCTCCCAGCAGTGTGACATTTGTAATATTCTTTTCTTTTACATATTGATTCCACACTTCAAAATCAGGACCTGTTCCTGCTATATGTAATTCGGCATTATTAATTTTTTCAAATGCGTTAATCATTAAATCAATTCGCTTTGGATTGGCAAATCTTGCAAGTGCAATTACTTTGAGGTTTTGAATTTTAGATTGCTCTCTTTTTTTATAAGTTGGGAGAATTGCATTTTTAAAAACTATTAATTTTTTTTTGGGAATTCCGATTTTTTCTACAGCTATTTTATAGTCATTATTGCTAACACATATCACTTTTTTAGAAATGTAAGCAAGTAATCTCTCAATATAGTTTAGTAAAAAACTGAGTTTGCCACCATTATAAACAGAACTCCAACCGTGAGAAAAATAACACGAATTTGTTCTTGCAAAAAATGCTGCAAGTCTGCCATAAAAACCAGCATTAGCTGAGTTGGTGATTACTAAATCTATTTTATTACGCTTAGTAAATTGAATTAATTGAATTAAAAAAAGTAGTGACTTCTTTTTTTCAATTGATGAACAAAAAAAAAGTGCTTTTAATTTTCCTACTGATTGTTGAGAAAGCCAACCCTCTTGATTGCAGCATAAATAAACATCAAATCCCCAACTTCACTTTTTGTGATGATGAATAAAATTTTTTGCATTAACTACTTGATTGTATTGTATAGTTCGTTTAGACTATTGCTTAACTGTTCATAACTATATTTTTTTATGTATACATTTTTCGCTCTTCTTGAAAAGCTTAATTTTTCTTCTTTTGTTAAATTCTCAATTTGTTTTAGGACTTTTTGAAAATCTTTTGAGTTACCATATTCAAACACAAATCCTACCTGTTCACTCAAAATTTCTTTATCGATATGTGTTCCTTTAGCTGCAATAACAATTTTTCCAAGCATCAATGCTTCAAAATATTTATTAGGGCTTGCATATTTATGGTTAGGAATTAAAGGATCATAAACTGCAACCATTACCTCAGCATTGTATGATTGCAATAGCCCATTTTTATAGTCGACCCTTCCAATAAAGTCAACATTAGACAAACTAGTAATATTAATCTTATTTTTTATTTCATTTTCTAAGATACCAAATCCTGCAATACTTAAGTGCCAATTTTTGAGTATTGCCATATCGTCAATCATTTCTAAAATATATCTATGTGGTTGTAGTATTCCTACATAAGAAATGGAATTAGTTCTTATATTAACTTCATCTTTAAAAGT
>JAPLER010000070.1 GCA_026391115.1 Bacteroidota bacterium
AAGAGCTTATTTAAAAGGTATAATGGAAATGAATCCTGAGAAAGCCAAAAAAATGTATCCTGATGCAAACTTTACAATGCGTGTTAGTTATGGCAACGTAAAAAGCTATGCACCAAAAGATGCAGTAAAGTATGATATTGTTTGTACTATGAAAGGTGCCATTGATAAATATGTACCTGGCGATTATGAATTCGATTTACCAAAAAAATATGTAGACTTATATAAGGCTCGTGATTTTGGTAGATACGAAGACCCAATTAAAAAAGATGTTGTAATAAGTTTTATTACAACAAATGATATTACAGGTGGCAATAGTGGTAGTCCAGTTATTAATGCAAAAGGCGAATTAATTGGTTTGGCTTTCGATGGTAACTACGAAGCTTTAAGCCATAAATTGGCTTTTGATAAAGACCTTAACAGAACCATTTGTGTTGATGTACGCTATGTATTGTGGTGTATTGAAAAGCTTGGTGGTTTGTGTTGATGTACGCTATGTATTGTGGTGTATTGAAAAGCTTGGTGGAGCTAAACATATAGTTGACGAGTTGGATATCAGAACAAAATAAGAACTCAATATTAAAAACAAAAAACCTCGAAGTAATTATATCACTTCGAGGTTTTTTATGTCACAAAAAAAGAACAATAATCCAACAAAACATCCAAAATAGAATTACCAAAGTCCACAAACACTAGTACAAAAGCCACATCAGGGCTCTATCAGGAAAACGTGCTGTATATCGTTTTCCTGTGGCTTTTTTTCGTTCTTTTTTTTCCACAAAAAAAAGAACAACAATAAAAAATAGAATTACCAAAATCCACAAACACAAGGATAAAAGCCACATCAGAAAGTTATCAGTAAAACTGCCCTATATCGTTTTCCTGTGTGGCTTTTTTTCGTTCTTTTTTTTCCACAAAAAAAAGAACAACAATAAAAATAGAATCACAATAAAGAATACACAGTATTTTTATAAACCTAAAAAAGATGAGCCTTGCTAAAATTTATTTTAAATAATAAAGAAGTATCTACAACACTTGCCCATACTACATTGCTGTTAGATTTTATTCGTTACAACAAAACCCTAACAGGTACTAAAATTGGTTGTAGAGAAGGAGATTGCGGTGCTTGTACCATTTTAATTGGCGAAATAATAAACAATGAATTGCAGTATAAAAGTGCAACAAGTTGTTTAACGCCTATTGGTAATATCAATGGCAAACACATTGTTACAATCGAAGGAATCAATTTCGAAAATGAATTGAACCCTATACAACAAGCAATGCACAACCAAAGTGCTACACAGTGTGGCTTTTGCACGCCTGGTTTTATTGTAAGCTTAGCGGGTTTTTGTTTAAATAAAAACACACCAACTTACGAAAATGCCATTGCAAGTATTGATGGAAATATTTGCAGATGCACTGGCTATAAACCTATTGAACGTGCTGCAAAAAATGTGTGCGATATATTGCAAGACAAGCCACAACAAAACATTGCAACTTACTTAGTCAATAAAAATATTTTACCAAAATATTTCGAAACTATCCAAGCTAGATTAAAAGCTTTATCTACTCAAACTATTGAAAATACTAATGTTTCAGCCAAAGTATATCTTGGTGGTGGCACAGATTTATATGTGCAAAAGCACGACGAAATGCTTGATGCAAATGCTATGTTAATGGCAGATAATAAAGATTTGCAATACATAAAAAACGAAAATGGTATTTGTAAAATAGGTGCATCAACTACAGTTACCCAAATGCAGGAAAGCGATTTGTTGAACCAGCATTTTCCCAATTTACAACAACACATAAAATTAATTTCATCAACACCTATTCGCAATATTGCAACCATAGCTGGCAACTTAGCAAACGCCTCTCCCATTGGCGATTTAACAGTTTTCTTTCTAGCTTTAAATGCAACTATTACTTTAAGTAATGGACAAGATGAACGTAAAATTTTACTAAGTAATTTCTACAAAGGCTACAAACAATTAGATAAAGCAGCTAGTGAATATATCACTGCCATTGAGTTTCAACTGCCAACCAATAATACATATTTCAATTTCGAAAAAGTATGCAAGCGTACTTATTTAGATATTGCCAGTGTAAATACAGCCATTTGTTTGCAGCATAGCAATAATATTATTACCAATGCAACTATTAGTGCAGGGGGCGTAAATGCAATACCAATGCAGCTTTCAAAAGCTTCTGCATTTTTTGCAGGCAAACAAATAAATACACAAACCCTAGAAGATGGCATACAAATAGCCATCTCAGAAATTGCACCCATTAGCGATGCTCGTGGTACAAAAGAATATAAAACACTTTTACTGGCACAGTTAATAAAAGCTCATTTTATCGAGCTATTATAATTTACCAAACAAGCCAACACCAATGTGGACTTCCTACATTTGAGAGGACATTGCAACTAAGAGCAATTGCTTACTTTTAATTTTATGACAACAGCAAAAAGGTACTACACAACCGAGTTTAAAATCAAAGCAGTAGAACTGAGCAATTTGAAGGGTTCAGTGAA
>JAPLER010000141.1 GCA_026391115.1 Bacteroidota bacterium
AATGGAAGTATTAAAAGAATTGGCAAGTGATGAGGCAAGTTACAGAAGTGTTACTAAATCTTGGTTTGAACACAGTGCATTGCATCAAGCACTTAAAAAAATTGCAGATAAAAAGATAAGAATTATTGTAGCAACAGATCATGGTACAATGCGTGTAAATACACCTCACAAAGTAATTGGAGATAAACAAACCACAGCTAATTTGCGTTACAAACATGGTAGAAATTTAAACTACGATTCAAAATCTGTTTTAGCCTTTAAAGATCCTAAAGAAGCAGGTTTGCCAGTACCTACAGTAAATTCAAGCTATATTTTTGCAAAAGAAGATGGCTTTTTATGTTATCCAAATAATTACAATCACTATGTAAACTATTATAAAAATACGTTTCAACACGGAGGAATAAGTTTAGAAGAAATGATTATCCCAGTAATAAGAATGGTAAGTAAGTAATTTTTGTCATTGAATTTTTTTTATCAACTTCACAAATTATATTCGTGAAGTTGATTTTTTTACTACATTGCACTTGAATTCTTTATTATGAAAAAGTTTAGAGAAATTATTGAACTAAATGCTTTTGGTGTTTGCACAGCAATAGGAGATAAGTTAGGTATTGCTTCCAGCAAAATAAGAATGTGGTTTATATACATTTCTTTCCTAACTATAGGTTCTCCAGTAATCATTTATATGATTATGGCATTTTGGATGAATATGAAAAGCTATATTCTTTTTGGAAGAAGAAATCCTGTTAATAATTAGAAATCATTGTTCTATTAATTAGCATTTCATTATCACAATATATAATAAACAATTATTCCCATATTTTCGCAACTTATTATTTTACTTGGGTTATTAAAAATAATTCATAACTCATCATTCATAACTATAACTAACAAAAAATGGCATACGATTTAATTGTAATTGGAAGTGGTCCAGGTGGTTATCCTGCTGCTATTCGTGCATCTCAACTAGGGTTTAAAGTAGCAATCATCGAAAAAGAAAGTTTGGGTGGAATTTGCTTAAACTGGGGTTGCATTCCTACAAAAGCGTTATTAAAATCTGCTCAAGTATATGAATATATGAAACATAGTGCAGACTATGGTATTACTGCAACTGGTGTTCAAGCAGACTTTGGTGCTGTGATAAAACGTAGTCGTGGTGTAGCAGATAAAATGAGTAAAGGCGTTCAGTTTTTAATGCGTAAAAATAAAATTGACGTGATAATGGGCTATGGTAAAATTGCTGCCAAAGGCAAAGTAGAAGTTACTGCTGCCGATGGAAGCAAACAAGTAGTTGAAAGCAAATACATTGTTATTGCAACTGGTGGTCGTAGTAGAGAATTGCCAAATCTTAAACAAGATGGTAAAAAAGTAATTGGATATAGAGAAGCAATGGTATTGCCTGCTCAACCAAAATCTATGATTATTGTGGGTAGTGGTGCAATAGGTGTAGAGTTTGCTTATGTATATAATAGCATGGGTACAAAAGTTACTATTGTAGAATTTATGCCTCGTATTGTTCCTGTAGAAGATGAAGATATTTCTAAAGAATTAGAAAAACAATATAAAAAGCAAGGCATTGAAATAATGACCAATTCATCTGTTGAAAGCCTTGATACTACTGGAGCTAATGTAAAAGCATTAGTAAAAAAACAAGATGGCAGCACCATTGTATTAGAAGCAGATGTTGTATTAAGTGCAGTGGGAGTAGTAAGCAATATAGAAAATTTAGGTTTAGAACAAATGGGTATTGCTACAGATAAAGGAAGAGTAGTTACAGATAAATTTCAGCAAACAAGTGTTGCAGGTATTTATGCCATTGGAGATTGCAGCCCAGGACAAGCATTGGCTCACGTTGCAGCAAAAGAAGGTATTAATGCAGCAGAGCATATGGCTTATTTAGAAAAGAAATATCACCACACGCCAGAACCTTTAGATTATAACAATATTCCAGGTTGTACATATTGCACACCAGAAATTAGTAGTGTGGGCTATACCGAAGCTGCTGCAAAAGCTGCTGGTTTTGATGTTAAAGTGGGTAAGTTTCCATTTGTAGCAAGTGGTAAAGCAAGTGCTAGTGGCAATACTGATGGTTTTGTAAAAGTTATTTACGATGCTAAATATGGTGAGTTATTAGGTTGCCATATGATTGGTACAAGTGTAACAGAAATGATTGCTGAAGCTGTAGTAGCTCGTAAATTAGAAACTACTGCACACGAAATTTTAAATGCAGTTCACCCACATCCAACAATGAGCGAAGGCTTTAAAGAAGCTACTGCTGCAGCTTATGGCGAAGCAATTGATATTTAATTTTTTCTAAGATTTAATAAAACAAAAAATCTCGAAGCATTTGCTTCGAGATTTTTTTATAAAACTTTTGCAAAGTCAATTAAGCTATCAAATCTATAATCGATGGCTTCGTGCCCAATTTCAACTTCTGGATTTGTGGTGTCTAAATAAACTGTTTTCATTCCTGCATTTCTTCCAAAATACATATCGCTTAATCTATTTCCTACCATTATTGTTTTTGTAAAATCAATACTTGGAAAATCTTGTTTTGCTTGAAAAGCCATTCCTATATTAGGTTTTCTATTAGGCGAGGTATTATCTAGGTCCGTACAAAAATATATTTTATCAATTCGTCCATCTGCATCTTGGATTTCATTATTCATATTAAAATGTATATGTTCCAAATCTTCCAAACTCATTACACCTTTTTTTTATTATTTTAAGTGCACCTTTTGTTTCATCATAAAATTCAAACTCATTCCAGTTTAGAATATAGTCTTCTCTCTTTTCTTTGTTTATAACACCATCTCTATCTATAAATAAAGTCCAAGATGTATCAATGTTTTCAAGCATTGTAAGCAATTAATAATTTTTTGTGTAAATATTTCCTTCTTGTAAATAAATAGATTTATTACCATCATCTATTCCAAATTTTGTTTCCAATGTTATTTTTTCATCAACGCTAGGTAAATAACAAACAAAATGCAAATGTGGCCCAGACGAGAAACCTGTATTGCCACTTAATGCAATTAACTGACCAGTAGCAACTGTATCTCCAATTTTTACTTTTGCACCTTTAAAATCTAAATGGACATATTTTGAGTATGTTCCATCATTGTGTAAAATTGTAATATAGTTATTCAATTCCATACAAGATTTTTTCTATGCCACCACGAGCAGCCACAACTTCTGTCCCAATAGGCATTGTAAAGTCTAGTGCATTTTCATTTTGATGTGAAAAATTGCCGTTGTACCCTTGATGAAGTTTAAACGAATTTCCTTTCTTAAATGGTAATTCATAGATATAATTTTTATCATTTTTTGCATTTATAACATCGCCAATAAAGGACTTGTATTTAAAAGAAAAGTGATATCCTTTGTTAGATTCCTCCAAAACAAGTTTGGTTAATATATTATTTTTTGTACTTGCTGGAATTACAAAAACATTTGTCGTTACAGTAGAAATAAGATTAGTTAAATCGAAATTAACAGAGATAGAAACAGGAAAAACTTCATCATTGTTTGCTAAAATAATATAACCACTATCTGTTTTTTGATTAAAAATTTGTATATTCTTTTGTGAAAACGAAGCAGAATAAATTAAGACCAAATTCAATACAATTAATAGTTTACAAGTGGTTTTGATTCGTCTATTCGTGGCTATCATATTAAAACAAATTTTCTTCAACCAATTCGCAAATAATATGCCCAATCATAATATGGCTTTCTTGTATACGTGGTGTATTGTTACTTGGTATATTAATTAACACATCGCAGCAATCTTTCATTTTGCCACCAGTTTCTCCCGTAAAAGCTATGGTTGTAATACCATTTTTTTTTGCAACATCAAACGCATTAATAATATTTTTTGAGTTACCACTTGTGCTAATGCCCACAATTACATCACCTTTGTTGCCAATGCCCTCAAGTAATCTGCTATAAATTACATCATAACTATAATCATTTGCAACAGCAGTTAAATAAGAACTATTGCAATGAAGAGCTTCGCTTGGCAACGCTTTTCTATCTTTATAAAACCTACCACTAAATTCTGCTGCTAAGTGTTGAGCATCTGCTGCACTACCTCCATTTCCACAAAATAAAACTTTATTGCCAGCTTTAAATGCAGCTGTAATAAGACTTACACAGTTATTTATTTTTTCAAGCAACACATCATTATTTATAATTTGTTGTTTAGTATTGATGGACTCTTGAATGATTTGTTGTAATCTCTCTTTCATAATTTATTACTCTTGTCGGTCAATTTTATTAAAAATGGCACTACCATCTTTATTCTACAGTAACACTTTTTGCTAAATTACGTGGCATATCTACATTATAACCTTTGGCAACACCAACATAATAGCTTAATAGCTGTAATGGTATTGTTGAAAGGAGAGGAGCAATTAACTCATCTGCATCTGGCACAAACATAGTATCATCTGCCATTGATGGAATTACAGTATCACCAACAGTTGCCACAGCTATTACCATTCCTTTACGAGCTTTTATTTCCTGAACATTACTTACAATTTTTTCGTAATAACTATCTTTTGTAGCAACAAATACAACTGGAAGTTTATCTGTCACTAAAGCAATTGGTCCATGTTTCATTTCTGCTGCAGGATAACCTTCAGCGTGTATGTAACTAATTTCTTTTAGTTTTAATGCACCTTCTAAAGCAACAGGAAAATTATAACCCCGACCTAAGAACAAAGCATCTGGTGCATCTTTATATTTTTCTGCAATAGCTTTTATATTACTAGTATCTGCTAAAATTTCTTTAACTTTTTCTGGTACAGCTTCTAACTCTTTCATTAAGTTGATGTATCTATCTTCGGTAATAGTGCCTTTTGCTTTCGCAATTTTTAGTGCCATCATATTTAGCACAGCCAATTGACCAGTAAATGCTTTTGTGCTTGCAACACCAATTTCTGGTCCTGCATGTGTGTAAGCACCAGCGTGACTTATACGTGCAATACTACTACCAACAGCATTGACTACACCAAATATAAATGCACCTTTTGCTTTAGCACTTTCTAATGCAACCAATGTGTCAGCAGTTTCGCCACTTTGAGAAATAGCAATAATGACATCTCCTTCGTTGATTACAGGATTTCTATATCTAAATTCACTTGCATATTCAACTTCAACTGGTATTCTACACAACTCTTCAAATACATACTCAGCAATTAAACCAGCATGCCAACTAGTACCACAAGCTACCATTACAATTCTATTGGCATTAGCAAGTTTATCAATATTATTATCAATACCTGCCATTCTTATTTCGCCACTATGTGTTAATAGTCTTCCACGCAAACAATCAAAAATTGTACTAGGTTGTTCGTGAATTTCTTTTAACATAAAATGTTTGTAACCGCCTTTTTCAACAGCAGCCAATTCCATATCTAATTTTGTAATGAAAGGAGTTTGCTTTTCATTACCTAAATTTTTAAGTATCAATTCATCTGCACGAACAATGGCAATTTCATAGTCATTTACATAAACCACTTCTTTGGTATACTCAATAAATGGGGTGGCATCACTTGCCAAAAAGTGCTCTCCTTTACCAATACCAATTACTAACGGACTTCCCTTTCTTGCAGCAATAATGGTGTTATTATCGTTTTTGTCAATTAATAAAATACAATAAGCACCCACAATACGTTTCAAAGCTATTCGCAAAGCTTCTTCTAAACTACAATTATTATTTTGTTTAATATCTTGAATAAAATTTAGCAATACTTCTGTGTCAGTATCGCTACTAAATTGATACCCTTTATTGCTAAGTTCTTGTTTAATGCTAGCATAATTTTCAATAATTCCATTATGAATCATTGATAAGCTGCCATCGTTACTTGTATGGGGATGAGCGTTTCTATCACTTGGTTCGCCATGTGTTGCCCAGCGGGTATGTCCAATTCCAATATGACCACTAATATCTTTACCAAGAGTAGCTTCTTCAAGGTCAGTTACCTTCCCTTTTTTCTTATATACATTCATTCCACTACTATTAATTAATGAAATGCCTGCACTGTCGTAACCACGATATTCTAATCTTTTCAATCCTTTTATAACAATTGGATAAGCTTCTCTCGGTCCAATGTATCCTACAATTCCACACATAATTTTCTTATTTGGTTTAATAAAACGTTTGCAAATCTATTCTATTTAGTGCATTGATAATATTTTTTTCATCGTTAATGCAACTTGCATTTGTTCAATATTTTTAGTTAAGATAAAAATTTATTTATAATCTTATAAACTTGAATTTATATTTGAACAAATAATATATATAACCCAAAGAAACTAAATGCCAATAATTGATTTTAAAATACCTAAATCTGTTGCTAGAGCATTACGATTGCCTACTAATAATATTAAACGACAGCAGCAACGCGTATTAAAAAAAATACTGAAAAAAGCAAGGTTCACTGAGTTTGGGCAGCAATTTAGATTTGATGAAATATTGATGAGCAAAGATGTTTGCAAAGCATTTCAAAAAAATGTTCCTGTTTACAACTATAGTTCCATCTACAAAGATTGGTGGTATAAAACGCTTGATGGTGTGAGTGATGTGTGTTGGCCAGGTAAAATAAAATATTATGCGTTAAGTAGTGGTACTTCTGAATCTGCAAGTAAATATATACCGGTTACCAACGACCTTTTAAAAGGTAACAAAGTTGTAATGATTAAGCAGTTGTTAAGTTTAAGAAGTTACGAAGATGTTCCTTTAAGTAGTGCTAGTCGTGGTTGGTTAACTTTAGGAGGTAGTACAGACTTACAAAAAAAATCAGGGTTTTATGTAGGAGATTTAAGTGGCATTACAGTAAAAAAATCACCATTTTGGTTTCAACCATTTTATAAACCGGGAAAGAAAATAGCCAAAGAAAAAGATTGGAATAAAAAGTTAAATGATATAGTTGATAAAGCTCCAAAATGGGATATTGGTTTTATTGTTGGTGTGCCTGCTTGGGTGCAAATGTGTATGGAGATGATTATTGAGAAATATGAACTAAATAATATCCATGACATTTGGCCCAACTTAGATTTTTTTGTACATGGAGGTGTTAGCTTCGAACCTTATAAAAAAGGATTTGAAAAGCTTTTGGGTAAGCCTATTACTTATATTGAAACTTATCTTGCAAGCGAAGGTTTTATAGCCTATCAATCTCATCAAAATGCAGTAGGAATGAAGTTGGTAACCAACCAACATATTTTTTTAGAATTCATTCCATTTGACGAAAATAATTTTGATGGAGATGGCAATATGTTGTCAACTGTAAAGCCATTAATGTTAGATCAAATAGAAGAAAATATTGATTATGCTTTATTGATAAGCACAACCGCAGGAGCTTGGCGTTATTTAATTGGTGACACTGTAAGACTAATTAATAAAGCAGAAAGTGAAATAATCATTACAGGAAGAACCAAGCATTTTTTAAGTTTAGTAGGCGAGCATTTAAGTGTTGATAATATGAATAATGCCTTGCAAATGGCATCAGAAAAATTGAATATTTCATTGCCCGAATTTACTGTAGCAGGAGAAAAATACAAAGGCTTTTTTGCTCATCACTGGTATATTGCTTGTAACCAAACAATTGATACAGATTTACTGAAAGTAACTATTGATAATGCTTTAAAGGAATTGAATGATGATTATGCAGTCGAAAGAAAATCTGCATTGAAAGAAATTTTTGTTACTGTATTGCCCGAAAATGTCTTTATGAATTTTATGATTAGTAAAGGCAAGGTAGGTGGGCAACATAAATTTCCAAGAGTTGTAAAAGGAGAAATGTTGGAGGATTGGAAAGTATTTATTGAAAATGTTAAATAAAAGAAAGCGTTTTGAAATTTAATTCAAAACGCTTTCTTTTTTAGGTTACTTCAATTTCGAAAACACTGTTACAGTACTATCCAAAGAGGTTAAACTTAGTGTACTATCGTTAATGAATTTAACAATAGAAACATCATTGGTAGAATCGCTTTTTACAAATAAAGAATCTCTATTCAAATAATACTTTTGAGTTTCAGTTTCCTTGGCAGAAATTATCTGCAAAGTGCTGTCAGCATTGAATTTAAAAGTAGTAGAATCTTTAAACAAGTAAGGAATGATAACACTTAGTTTATTGGAATCACTAATATTATATGCAGTGTCTATTTTCCAATTACCAACAAGGCTTTTATCAAACTTAGGAATAGGCGGCTCTATTTGTTTGGAACGAACAAGATAGAAGTAAATACTTGCACTAATAGCTGCTACTAGTAATGTAGCTATCAAAATTTTAGTTTTCATTTTTTTTAATTTTAATTGTGAGATAATGTTTTGGTGAAAGCTTTCACATATTGATACTGCACATTATTTAATGTAACCCTAAATAAATGTTAAAAGATGTTAAAGCATTTGGTATATACATTTGCCAAATATGGATTACAAAAGTTTGAGAATTGTTTTTTTAGGAACACCTGATTTTGCTGTAGCAAGTTTAGATAAGTTGATTAAAGCTGGGTGCAATGTTGTAGGTGTAATCACAGCACCTGATAAACCTGCTGGACGTGGAATGACCTTGCAACAGAGTGCAGTAAAAAAATATGCAGTAGAAAATAACTTAAATGTATTACAGCCAGATAAACTTAAAAACCCAGATTTTATAAATGAATTGAAAGCATTAAATGCAGACTTACAAATTGTTGTTGCTTTTAGAATGTTGCCAGAGATTGTTTGGAATATGTCACCACTTGGTACAGTAAATGTTCACGGTAGTTTGTTGCCACAATATCGTGGTGCAGCACCCATAAATTGGGCTATCATTAATGGCGAAAAATATACAGGTGTAACTACTTTTAAACTAAAACACGAAATTGATACCGGTAATATTTTATTGCAAGATAAAATTGAAATTACTGAGTCGATGACTGCTAGTGAATTGCACGATATTATGAAAGAAGTGGGTGCAACCCTTTTATTAAAAACAGTTGAAAGCCTTGCCAATAAAGCTATTGAGGAAGTTGAGCAAAACGAAACGATAAACGATAAACAAGAAAAGGCTTTGATGCACGCTCCAAAATTGTTTACCGAAACTTGTCAAATTGACTTTAATAAAACAGTTGATGAAGTTTACAATTTAGTTAGAGGTTTATCTCCATATCCTGCTGCTTTTACATTTTTGAACAATAAAAAACTGAAAATATTCTCTTGTGAAAAGGACATAGAAAATCCCCAAGGAAGCATTGGTAAGCATTTTACTGATAGCAAAAATTATTTAAAATTTGCTTGTAGCAATGGTTGTATATCAGTTACAGATTTACAACTTGAAGGAAAAAAACGAATGAGTGTTGAGGAGTTTTTAAGAGGTTACAGAGATGTATAAATATGCTGAAACTATTGCTTATTCAGCATTTCCCATAATGCATCTTTTAATTCCATTAATCCTTTTTGAGTTACAGATGATATAAAAATATGAGGAACATTGCTTGGTAATTCTTTGCTTATAGCAGCTTTCAATTCATCATCAAGCATATCGCTTTTGCTTAGTGCAATTAGAAAATCTTTTTGCAACAATTCTGGGTTGTAATTCTCCAATTCTTTATGTAAAATATCAAACTCGTGTTTATGATTTTCACTATCAGCAGGTATCACAAAAAGTAGTACACTATTGCGTTCTATATGTCTTAAAAATCTATGTCCTAAGCCTTTTCCCTCAGCAGCACCTTCAATAATTCCTGGTAAATCGGCAATACAAAAACTTTTATTACCTCTATATTCAACCATACCCAATTGAGGGGTTAATGTTGTAAAAGCATAATCAGCAATTTTGGGTTTTGCAGCAGTAATTACACTTAATAAAGTAGATTTGCCAGCATTTGGAAATCCTACCAAACCCACATCAGCAAGCACTTTAAGCTCTAGTGTTTTCCAACCTTCAACACCTTTCTCACCGGGTTGATGATGATCGGGAACTTGATTTGTTGGAGTAGCAAAATTGCTATTACCTAAGCCACCACGGCCACCACGCAGCCAAATTACCTCTTGTCCATCTTCCAAAATTTCAACTTGCAATTCACCAGTTTCTTCATCTCTAGCAATAGTACCTAGTGGCACTTCAATAATAATGTCTTTACCATCTTTACCAGTCATATTACTTTTATCGCCACGTGCACCATCTTCTGCCAAAACGTTTTTATAATAACGCAAATGCAATAAAGTCCAAAGCTGAGCATTGCCCCTTAAAATAATATGAGCCCCACGTCCACCATCTCCACCATCTGGCCCCCCCAAAGCATCATGTTTGCTTCGTGAAAAATGTTTACAGCCAGCACCACCATGACCACTTCTTGTAAAAATTCTTATATAATCTATAAAATTCTTTTCCATAATTTAATATGTGTTTTCACATTATCTTTTTTAGTCAATTTCAAACGCTACTATACAACTATTTTCTTCTACTAATCATTAGTGATTTGTTTATAGGTACTAATGCCTTTTATAAAATGTTTATAAACAATACTCTTGTTATAAACGCCCATTAATGTTTTAAATGACTTTCTATTTTTAGATGTTTTCTTTTTAAACAATATCCAACTTTTTACAACAGTAAAATGTGCTTTTACAATTGCCATAAAAAAAGCTGAATCGCCTTGTAATAAACCTTTCCAGGCACTAATGCCATCTAATAAAAACCTAAATGGCAACTTCCACACCTTTTCGTACCAAGGTAGGTTTTTGCTCAGCATCCACAAATTATTTCTAAAATTTAGATACACTTTTCTACCACCACGAGGTAATGTACCAGCCCCCACATGATAAACTATACTTTGCGGACAAACATAAACCTTGTAATTCAGTAGCTGCATTCGCCAGCATAAGTCTATCTCTTCCATATGTGCAAAAAATGATTCATCAAAGCCTTTACATTCTTTAAACACATTTGCTCTAACAAACATTGCTGCACCTGTTGCCCAAAAAATAGGTCTGGTATCTTTATATTGATGGGTATCTTTTTCTAATACATCAAACACACGACCCCTGCTAAATGGATATCCCAAAAAATCAATAAAACCACCACTAGCACCAGCATATTCAAACATTTCTCTGTTTTTGTAAGCCAGCAATTTAGGTTGACAAGCAGCTATGGCTTTATCATTTTCCATCAATGTTATAATAGGTTCTATCCAATTGGGTGTTACCTCAACATCACTATTTAGTAAAACAAAATAATCGGCTTCTATTTGTTGTAATGCCCAATTATATCCGCCAGCAAAACCATCATTTTGCTTATTTACAATTACTTCAATGGTTGGAAAATTTTCTTTTAAAACCAATAAAGAATCGTCTGTAGAAGCATTGTCTGCTACAATAATTTTTTTGTTGGTGTAGGTAGATGACAAAACAAACGGAAGAAATTTCTTTAAATAATCTCTTCCATTATAATTCAAAATTACTATGGCAACTAATGGGTTTGTCAATATTATAGGTTGGTGGCGAAAATAGTGGTTGAAGTTTATTGCGTTACTTATTATTCAACTTCTTGCAAAAAAATATTCAAACTTGTGTTTATTATAAAACTGTTTTCCTTTATGTTTGCAACCTCAAAAAAAGGTCCTTTAGCCGAGTGGTTAGGCAAAGCTCTGCAAAAGCTTCTACACCAGTTCGAATCTGGTAGGGACCTCAAAACATCTAAATAGGAGTGCTAATTGTAGCACTCCTATTTTTGTTTTAGGTTAAATAATACTGCAATGGAAAATTTTATATTTGACTTTACCCACAATTATAT
>JAPLER010000166.1 GCA_026391115.1 Bacteroidota bacterium
CATTGCCAATACTATTACAGTTCTGGTATTATTCATTTACTCAGCATCATTAAAGAAAAAGTTTTTAATAGGCAATATCATTGTTTCTGCATTAACTGCGTGGGTTATTATGGTATTAGCATTACCCGAATATGAAGTGTTATTGTTAGACCCTTTCAGTAAGAATGAGGTTTATAACAAAATGTTCAGACTGGGCATACTCTATGCTTCCTTTTCATTTATAATTTCTGTTATAAGAGAAGTTATAAAAGATATGGAAGATGTTGAAGGTGATAGAAGAAATGGCTGTAAAACAATGCCTATAGTATTAGGATTAAACGCCACCAAAGCTTTTGTAGCTGTGTGGTTGATTGTTATTATAGCTTTACTAGTTATTGCTCAAATTTACGTTATTAGATTCAAATGGTGGTTAAGTATTGGCTATAGCAGTATCTTTTTAATTATACCTTTAAGTATTGTATTTAAAAGATTATTTGCAGCACAAACACCAACATCTTTTCATCAGTTGAGCAGTATAGTAAAATGGATAATGCTTGCAGGTATTGCTTCTATGTTGTTTTTTAAAATGTATAGCTAAAAATCTTAATGCATCATTAATGCATTAACACTACGTTGCAGGATATTAAAGGCAATCTCTGCCATTAAATTTTCTTTATCCAAAGTAGGGTTTACTTCTGTTATTTCAAAACAACAAATCCTTCTAATCTGCATCAATTTACTAATCAAGTCTTCTGCTTCTCTTTCTTTCAATCCATTGCTCACGGGTGTTCCAGTACCTTTAGAAATAGAAGAATCCAAACTATCCACATCAAAACTCACATAAATATCGCTACAATCACTTAAGTAACGCATGATACTTCTAATGATATTCTCTGCTCCTTTGCGTCTAAATTCACTGGTTGTAATAATCTTCATTCCGTGCTTTTCAATCAAATGCCTTTCTTCTTTTTCATAATCACGTAGCGAAATAAATACAATATCTTCTGGCAATACTTTAGGTGCAATTTTACCCATATTCTTTAAGGCATTCCATTGTGTTTTGGTTACAGCATCTAGCTCGTGTATAGAACATTCCTGATTATCATCATTAATACTTAATGCCAAAGGCATACCATGCATATTGCCACTTGGTGTGGTATAAGGTGTATGTAAATCAGCGTGTGCATCTATCCAAATAACACCTAGCTTGCTATTAGGTTTTGCCATTTTAATACCAGCAATAGTAGCACCTGCTGTACTATGGTCGCCACTAAGTACCACTGGAAAAAAATTATCTTTCAATGTATCACTTACACTTTTGCTAATGCGATCATACATAGTAATCAATCCTTTAATACGCTTTGCATAAGGCGTATCTATTGGGTCATACAATAATTTATTTTCTGTAGGAATTTTTTCAACAGGGAAATTATTAAAAAAATTGCTCATAAAATCTAAGGCAGCAATTCTTATAGCCTCAATACCCAAGCTGGCACCACGTGTACCTGCACCAATTTCATTTGGCACTTCTATAATCTTAATATTTTTCATATCACAATCGTTGCAGCAAAACTAAGGCTATGTTTCTACCGTAAAAGTTTTTAATACAAATACTTCACCCAATTTAGTAGTACAAGCAATATACACACCCACTTTTGTAGCACCATATTTATACACCATACTATGGCCGAAATGCTGATTAATAAAGGATTGTAGCATTTTATACTTATCTATATCCTTCATCATTATATCATCGCCACTAGCAGTAAGTCTGTATATATAGTTATCAAAAAAGTCTGGTGTAGTTATACTTTTTATTGTACCTGCACTAGGCTGGACTTCCTACATTTGAGAGGACATTGCAACTAAGAGCAATTGCTTACTTTTAATTTTATGACAACAGCAAAAAGG
>JAPLER010000116.1:0-3170 GCA_026391115.1 Bacteroidota bacterium
ATTCACTGAACCCTTCAAATTGCTCAGTTCTACTGCTTTGATTTTAAACTCGGTTGTGTAGTACCTTTTTGCTGTTGTCATAAAATTAAAAGTAAGCAATTGCTCTTAGTTGCAATGTCCTCTCAAATGTAGGAAGTCCAGGGCTTTAGTAGGTATTTGAAACGAAGGATGAACGAAGGATGGTAGGCTTTGCAACGAAGGATGAAAGAAGTAAATATGTTGTAACTATGCTTTATAGGTTTATTATAGTGCTAGTTTTAGTGGATATAGCTTTGCCTTGGCAAGTTATATAGACCACCACAGCGTCCCTTGGCTATACTGCAAAGACTTGAAAAGAGATACTGCGGAGACGGTAAAGCCCCAATAATAGCAAACCAGATGTTGGGCGTTTGTGCTTCTTTAATTTGGTTTAATGCGTACTACTTTATTGTCTTGTAATATTACTAAGTCTGTCTGTTTCTGCTTTTTAAACTCTAACAGTTTCAGATATGCTTTTTCAAGCCCCTCAACAATTTTTTTATTAATCTCTTTTTGATTATTTGCCATTGAAATACTCTTTTAGTTTGTAAAACTTTAATTCATCTATTATTTCTAGTTCTTTTAAATTGTCTGTTTGTGCAATTAGCTGGTGATTACCAAATGAATTGTCAAAAATTAAAGCTGCATCAACAATGTCAAGATAAATATCGAACAAGTTTTGAATGCCTCTCATATACCTTCTTTCAATTACATCAACAGGTATGTTATGTCCACCTTCTAAAACTCGAGTTTTTACCCGCTCTTTTGCGAGCTCTACAGTTTGTAACCAAAAAAATAAAAGTGTAACTTTATATCCTTGTTGCTGTGCTTTCAAAACAAAACTTTTATACGACCTAGTAGAAAGTGTAGTCTCAAATGAAAAATTAGTTCCTTTATGTAGTAATTCATCAATTCTATTCAACATAATTCGACCAGCTTCAAACGCAACTTTTTCTGGTTGAAAGGGTGATAAGCCTTTTGCGATTTCATCTGCGTTTACAAATTCTTTACAATCTAATGTGTCGACTAAAATTGTAAATGAAGCTGTTGTTTTTCCAGCCCCATTACATCCAGCGATAATATACAAATTTTTGTCTCTCATTATCGCAAATGTACATTCTTAAAAGTCATTTCCAATTTATGGCAATTTTTTTCAGCATAACGCCCAACGAAAAAGGCTTGGCGTTTGTTGGGGAATTAGCATTCCGTCAGCCCATAACCGAAGCCCAATAATTGCAATATTGCTGATGTTTTATTCATAAGCCAAATTTATAACGTCCAGCCCGAACAAAAGCACAGTAAAGAACAAATGTTGAGGCTATATTCGTCAAGCCCCAATAATGCCAAACCTAATGTTGGGCGATGTTTTTCTACGCTTTGTCAAACAATTCTGCTGGATTAATTTTAAACTGCAACATATTAGCTGTAATTCGTCCACCATCACCACCTTTTCTTTGCATTGTTATTCTTGCTATTTTAAAATTTCCTCTTGGTGTTATTTCAACTTCGCCATTTCCAAAATAGTTTAAACAATAGTTCATTGGCTTTAAAATCCACCTTGAACTTTCTTTTAATTTTTGTGCAACAAGTGTCCACTCTGCTGCAAATTGTCCTCTGCCTTTAAGAATGTCGGAAACTATTAGAGATTTATTTTCATTGAGCCATTTTAGAATTTGAGTTTGCTCGGTATGCGAAAATTCATTCGCAAACATTCTGCGTTTGTCTTGTGGATTTGAAATTGTAGGTTGAATTTCGCCTGTATATCTTTTTAGAATAGAAACAATGTCATTCGGAATATTCCACATTTCCACGTATTTATCAACCCAACGTTTGTCTATTTGATTAAAGCCTTTAGGATTACTAACCAATTTTACTTGTAAATTTTGAGCATCAATAGCACCACTCAATTTTATAGTAACTTGAATTTGGACATCTGTTTTAAAGCCATTTAGCTTTAATGCTTTTACATATTCAATTTTAGCAATATCGTATTGCATAATAATGAGCCACTTTTGAGCATCTTCATCTGATTTCCAATTATTGAATTTGGCTACAATATCATCTTCATTTTGAAATCCATTTTTTGCAGTTTGAGAGCCTAACAATTGTTCAATATTCATACTCAAGTTCTTTATATTTGGTAGTTATCTTTTTAGAATTATGCTTGTTCAAAACTTTTGATATTTCAAATAAAATATATTGCAAAACATTTATAGAAACACTATTTCCAAATTGTTTGTAAGATTGTATATCCCTTGAGTTTAAAATAAAATTTTCTGGAAAACCTTGCACTCTTGCACACTCTCTTGGTGAAAGTTTTCTAATTTTTTCATTAACTAAATACAAACCAGTTTTTGAGCCAATGCCACCACCATAAGCTGATAAGGTTATAGCGTGTCCAAATGGGTGATAAATTCTTTCTCCTTGTCCACCCTTATTTACTTTTCCAATTTGAATAGGTTTGTTTAATAAATTCAATTCTCCATACAGTGAATTTGTAATGTTGTAATTTTTATAAATGTCAATATCTGAACGCTCTACAACCTTGGCATTTGCTGGATTTTTTTCTAAAACTTTCTCCAAACAAGTTGGTTCATTTGTAGCAATTGGAAAATTAAAATTTGTAGTGTCTATATCTTTTCTAAAAGCAACAATGTAAATTCTTTCTCTGTTTTGTGGCAATCCATAGTTACTTGCATTTAATACTTTTGCATAAACGTTATATCCAAAAGTTTCTAATTTTTGATTAATGGTCTCAAAAGTTTTTCCCTCATTGTGTTTTGCAAGATTTTTTACGTTTTCTAAGAAAATAACTTTAGGGTTATGGTTATGTATAATTCTTGCAATATCAAAAAAAAGCGTCCCTCTTATATCGTTAAATCCTTTTTGTTTTCCTGCAATTGAAAAGGCTTGACAAGGAAATCCACCACACAAAATGTCGTGCTTTGGAATATCATTTTCGTCAATTTTAGTGATGTCGCCAAAAGGTTTTAGATTGAAATTTTGCTGATACGTTTCAGCAGCGTATTTGTCCCACTCAGAAGCAAAAATACAGTTAGCTCCAAAAGAAGACACTGCCAAATGAAAGCCTCCAATACCTGCAAATAGGTCAATGAAGGTATAATTTGATAATGTTTTGTTTTGAATATTCA
>JAPLER010000116.1:3180-3828 GCA_026391115.1 Bacteroidota bacterium
AAAGTTCAGCAAGTGTCATTTGGATAAATTTAAAATGTTGTCAAATCGCAACAAGTCTTTCGCTTTTCTGTCTGTTGAACGTGGTCGTCAATAGGGTAGCACACAACGAACAGGGCTTTGTGCAGGTTGGGAAATAGAATTCCGTCTGCCCGTAACCGAAGTTGATGATTGCAATATTGCTGATGTTTTGTTCATTAGCTAAATTTATAACGTCTTGCTGGAACTGAAGCCAAATTGAAAAACAAAAGTTGAGGCTTATTCCGTCTGCCCAACTTGCACAAAACCCAATGTTGGTAGCCGTTTTTCTTGTTTCAGCGAAACTCACTGTACTGGTTTGTTCTATTTAACCAATTTCTTGCAGTTTGTTCGCTATACTCAACATCAATATTCCAATCAGAGCCATTAACTTCTAAATTCCAAAAATCTTCGTCTGATGTGATAATAATACTTTCAAAAACAACTCGTCTTCCGTGTGCTTTTTGTCCACGATTTGATAGAAAAACTTTTTTGGACTTCCTACATTTGAGAGGACATTGCAACTAAGAGCAATTGCTTACTTTTAATTTTATGACAACAGCAAAAAGGTACTACACAACCGAGTTTAAAATCAAAGCAGTAGAACTGAGCAATTTGAAGGGTTCAGTGAAT
>JAPLER010000366.1:0-608 GCA_026391115.1 Bacteroidota bacterium
TATATTTTCCACTATTTGCAGGGTCAAGGCTTTGCATAATTTCCAAAGCCTTGGTTTTATTTTCAGATGTACCTCGTTTTAAAATGCCCACCATTTCTGAATATCTGTTTTGCATAAAAAACTGCACAAACATACTATTTTGATTTTCTTGATTAAAGGTTTTTAATTGACTTAAAGCCTCAACATAAGCGTTTACAGCATCTTTTTCGTTAGATATCATTTTGTCTAATCCACTTCTATAATATCCATACAATACACTGTGTAAAATATTATTTCTAGGGTTAGATAAATTTTCTACCAACCAATATCTGTTTCTAAAACCATCAAACGCTTTCCAACCATTAATACCATTGCCTTCTGGTGCGTTGTTTACAATGTTTTGTGCTTTTTGAAAATATTTTTCGCCACCTTTTGCTGCATAAGAATCGTAGTTTAATCCCAAAATCATATTGGCATAATAAGCAAATATGGCTGTTAAATTAGCAGCAGCAGCGTCACTTCCTCCAACTCGGTTTTCGTTAAATTCTACTGGTTGAAATTCAATATATTTGAATTGTACATCAGCATCTTGATAGTTTAACAAAGCAGAGTTATAAGTTGTACCAAAC
>JAPLER010000366.1:680-11274 GCA_026391115.1 Bacteroidota bacterium
ACTGGGCGTGCAGCTTGAACAATAAGCTGGGCTTTATAAACATTGGTTTCTACTTGACTTTCCAAGTTCAATAAAAAATTACATTGTATTTTTTCTGTTGATTTGTAAGTGTCGCCAGTCCATTTTCTATTATTAAAAAAGTTGGTTAGCTGGTTTTGTAGTGTGGTAAAAATTTTCTTATCAACAGTGGTGTTTATTCTGCTAGAATTAACACTGATTTTTGCTTGAAACTCCTGAGCATTTATTTGCAACGTAGTAGCTAGTGCAAATAGTAATATTATTTTATATCTCATTTTTATCATTAAGATTTGTATAGCAAATATTGAATAAAAATGGCAAAAAAAGAAACTAATCATTTTATTTACAATAACTAATTATTTGTAAAAGTATTTACAGCCATTTGTATGCAATAAAAAAGCGTGATATTGTATCACGCTTTTAGTTATTTTATCCTCTTCTTCTTTCCAGTAAAACCATCATCATTAAACCACATAAAATTCTTTCTTCTTCTCCAGCTTCAATTAAAGCTTCATCTGTTAGTTTAAATTTTCTGCCAAAGAAAGAAGCTTGTTTTTTAAACTTATACACCAATGTACCATCTGGTCTTGTTACGTGATACTCTGGATTAAAAATATAGCCTGTAAAAATGCCCAAAATAGGCACTTCACTTAGCAAAGCATCAAACACTTTTGCAAATGGATTGGCTTCTTTAATGTGTAAATCTGGATTGTTGTTTTCATCTAAAATATCGTAACTAGCTTTCCAAATACTTTTCCAGCCTTTACGCACCAACTTGCCAAATACATTGCCTTGTGCATTATAAAAAGTATAACAAGCATTAAAGTCTAGCCATCTATCTGCTTTAATATCATACTTTAAATTGGTTTGATTAAAGTCTTCGAAAATTTCAACGTGTTCTTTTAGTTTAAACATTTTTTGTTTAACATAAGCCATTGTATTTCCCAAAGCATCAGTGGCTGTAAAATCGTTGTGGAATGTACCAATCTTGAATTTGAATTCAATGGGATAATGTTTTTGGTTTAATAAATCGGTTTGCATTTGTTTTTTTTAAGTTAATAATTGATGTTAATATTTTTTTTGTTCGTAAACAGAAATACCATTTGTAGATAGTATTATAAGTTGATTTTTTAAAAATTTAAATTTTGATGATGTTGTTAAATTAATGCTATTGTAGGTATAATTAAATTGCTTGCGTGAGTGTAAATCTAAAATGGTAATGCAGTTTTTATTAATACCAATAAGTTTATTATCTATTAACTGAGCATTGGTTAAAGAATCTACTGCATATCTTCTGATAAAACTTCCATAATAATCAAAAATGAATAAACCATTTTGTTTACTATAAATATACAATTTACCTTCAAAGTCTTTTACAAACTGACTTGTAAAGGATTTGTCATAATCGAACAATAATCTAAAGTCAACAGTTTCGGTAAGCATTTTGCCTTCATTGTCAATCTTTTTTATTTTATTTTCTATTTCATCAAATAGCCAAATATTATTATCGTAACTGCTTGTTACAACACTTACATCAAACATATTTATTTTTTGTAAATTGATTGAATTTACAATGCTTAAAAATCTATCTAAAACAATAATTGTAGAAAAGCCTTTGTAAAAAACAAGAATTTTTAAGGGATTAGAAACATCTATTGAACTAATGTTACCCAGCGGTTTGGTATTGTTAAAACTAGCAACACTATCAAAGTTGTTGTTGAGTTTAATAATTTGATTATTGGGTGTAACCAAATAATAGTTGCCCAAATTATCAATCTCTACATTTTTAAAAGCACCATTGTAACTTTTTTTAAGCGATAGATTTATTGTAGAATCTGTGGCTTTGGAAAATGAGAAACAACAAACAAAAACAATTGTAAATATTAGTTTTCCCATTTTTTTAATTCAAAATTGTTGCCATCAAATTCGGCGTAAGTAAAATTAGTAATCCAGTCTCCAAGGTTTATATAAGAGCTGCTCTTGTTGAGTTGCAATTTTAAAGGCAAATGTCTGTGGCCACAAACAAAGTAATCGTAATGGGTAGTTTTTAAAACATCTTTACTGTAAATGATAAGCCATTCATTTTCTTCACCTAAAAAAGTTTCATCGCTGCTGCCTGTTTTTTGTCTACTTTTTCTGCTAAAGTAATTTGCAATGCCTATGCCAATATATGGATGTGCCACACCAAACAACCAATTACAAAACCTGTTTCTAAATATTTTTTTTAAAAACTTATAACCGTGATCTCCAGGTCCTAATCCATCGCCATGAGCCACATAAATTTTTTTACCAAAACGCTCAAATATTTTTGGTTGATGATATACTGCAATATTCAACTCTTTTTCAAAGTAGCCATTCATCCACATATCATGATTGCCTACAAAAAAATGAATTGGAATGCCAGCATCACTTAAAGTAGCAAGTTTACCTAAAATACGTGTAAACCCTTTGGGTACAACGTTTTTATATTCGTACCAAAAATCAAACATATCGCCTAAAATAAATATTTCTTGTGCTGTACTTTCTATTGATGTTAAAAAAGCAACAATCTTTTTTTCTCTAACCAGGCTGTCTCCATAGTTGGGTGCACCTAAATGAAAATCGGAAAGGAAGTATATTTTTTTGTGAAGGTTATCCAAAATTTATGCTTTGTTCTTTTGTATAAAATAATCTAAAACATCTCCACTTTCTACAATAGGTTTATCTGTAGTATCACCACAATACCAATAACTCCAGGCTTTGCTAGTTGTAGCATCTACATAAACATCAATTAAGGTTCTTTTGTACAATAATGCTTCACCAACTTCAGCATCTAATCCCTCATAATCATCTAGTTGGGCAATAATAAAATCAAAAGCATTGTTGTCAATGATTTCATATAACTCGCCAATAATGAATTTGTCATCTTCTGTTTCAACAGCTACAGGATACTCTCCTAAATCGTATAAAATGCCTTTTGCTCTGGCATTACCAACTAATTTGAAGTACTTTGTAATGTAATCGTAGGCAGGGCTTTTAAAACCACTACGTAAACTGCCATACACAAAAAGTTGAATTACTTTTTCCATAACACAAATTTAGGGTTTAAGCTATTGTTTCTTTGGATTGAACAAATAATTATTAAGAAATATTTAAGAATAATAAATTTAACTTGCACACTTAAATACCCACACTTACGTTAATAAGTGGTGGTTGAAAATGTAATTCATTATTTTTGTTTAGATAGAATAATACAGCATATTTATGGAAAGAAAAGATTCAAATAAAAAAGCAAAGCCATCTCAGTTTATGGCAATACTTGGTATTACTGCAATACTGTTTATTATTGGCATATTTGGATGGTTGTTCATTAGTGTACAAAAAGGGACTGAACTGCTAAAAGAAAAGATTAAGATAAATGTGAATTTGCATTATAATGCTAATGATAAAACTACAGCTGACTTAAAAGATTACATTGCTGCACAACCCTATATCAAGGATATTGAATATGTAAATAAAGAAACTGCAAAGCAACGTTTACAAGCCTCTGAAGATAGATATGACGAACAATTATTGGGTGGAGAAAATCCATTGTTTGCTTCGATAGAATTTCATGTTAAAAGTAATTATGTACAAAAGGATTCTTTGTTAAAAATTAAAAGTCAAATTGAAGCCAATAGCCAAAATATAGTTGAGAGTATAAAATATCCAGATGATGTTGTGATGAATATGGATGTGTTTATGAAATTTTTATTAATTGGTTTCGTGGTTTTGGCATTGATATTTGGAACACTTGCAATTATATTAATAGATAATACCATTAAACTATCAATGTATAGCAATAGATTTTTAATTAAAACAATGCAAATGGTTGGAGCTACAAGAAATTTCATCGTTAGCCCCATTAATAAAACTGCTGTTATTAATGCATTGCTTGCAGGTATGATAGCTATAGCATTGGTGTATGCTTTAATATTTACCACAGAGTGGTTGGTGCCAGATTTTAAGGATGCTAGAGATAATCAACGTTTAGTTTCCCTATTTCTTGGAATGATTGTTTTAGGTGTTTTAATTAGTTTATTAAGCACATATAGAAGTGTATTGAAATACTTAAAAATGAAATTAGATGACTTGTATTAATAAGCATAAATAAATATGATTTAAATAGCTTTAAAACAAAGTGTAACCAAAATAATTCGTGCATTCGTGGCATTACATCAATCTAAACAAAAAATAATTAATGACCCTGTTTATGGTTTTATAACTATAAATCATCCACTTATATTCAAAATAATTTCTCATTCTTTTTTTCAACGATTAAGGCGAATTCACCAAATGGCATTGGCTTATTTGGTATATCCAGGTGCTGTGCATACTCGTTTGCATCATAGCTTAGGTGCATATCATTTAATGGGCTTGGCTTTAAATGAATTGAAGGCAAAAGGAGTTGAAATTACAGATGAAGAAATGGTTGCTGCTAAAGCTGCTATTTTGTTGCACGATGTAGGACATGGGCCATTTTCTCATGCTTTGGAAGAAGAATTTCTTTCTGGAATTCATCATGAAGAATTGAGTGTAAAAATGATGAAAAAAATGAATAGAGAATTTAATGGAGAATTAGATTTAGCCATTAAAATTTTTACAAATCAATACCATAAAAAGTTTTTGCATCAACTAGTAAGTGGTCAATTAGATGTAGATAGAATGGACTATTTAACACGTGATAGTTATTTTACTGGTGTCAGTGAAGGTGTAATAGGCTATGACAGAATTTTGAAAATGTTGGTGGTTCATAACAATGAACTAATGGTTGAAGAAAAAGGAATTTATAGTATAGAAAAATTTTTAATAGCACGCAGATTAATGTATTGGCAGGCTTATTTGCATAAAGCGGTGTTATGCTCAGAAAAAATGCTAGTTAATATTCTTAAACGAGTTAAATATTTATGTAGCGTAGGTGATGCTTCCATCAAAACTACAAGTGGTACAGATTACTTTTTATTTGAATTTGATGGTAATATTAATGATGATGTGTTGGATAAATTTGCTGCTATTGATGATATTGATTTTGAATTTGCTATAAAAAAATGGAGCATAAATAAAGATTTTGTTTTAAGTAATTTATGTAAAAGAATTTTGAACAGAGATTTATTGAAATTAAAATTTCAAATAAACGAGATTGATAAAAATGAAATTGATTTAAAACAACGATCTATTGCCAATTCTCTTCATATATCTTTGGAAGAAGCTAGTTACTTTATATTTTCAGGTAGTGTTTCTAATACCATATATAATACCAATAAAGAAAAAATCAATATTCTTTTTAAAGATGGGAGTGTGGTTGATATTAGCTTGGTAAATGATGCATTAATTCATCAAACTATCACAACTCCAGTCAAAAAAAATTATATTTGCTCAATCTAGGTTGTTATTAACTATCTACGATTAACATACAATTAATTACCAATTTATGAATTTTACTGCATCACAAATTGCATTTATAGTAAATGGAAAAGTAGAAGGAGATATAAATGCTTCTGTTAATAATTTTGGTAAAATAGAAGTAGCTAAACAAGGTGAAATTAGCTTTCTTTCAAACCCTAAATATGAAGAATATCTATACACAACCAATGCATCTATTGTTTTAATAAATGAAAGTTTTGTTTTAAAGCACCCGGTTACAACTACGTTAATAAAAGTGCAAGATGCTTATGCTGCCTTTGCTATTTTATTAAGCAAGTACCAAGAGATTGTTGCACAAAGTTTAGTTGGTATTGAGCAACCAAGTTATATTTCTAGTTCGGCAATTATTGGCGATAAATGTTATGTAGCTGCATTTGCATATATTGGTAATAATGTGAAAATTGGAAATAATGCAAAAATATTTTCGGGTGTTGTGGTGGGCAATAATGTTGTTATTGGAGATAACATAACGCTTAATGCTGGCGTTAAAATATATAATGATTGTGTTATTGGCAATAATGTAACTATACACTCAGGAACAATAATAGGAAGCGATGGTTTTGGATTTGCTCCAATGGAAGATGGAAGCTATAAGAAAATTCCACAACTTGGAAATGTGATTATAGAAGATGATGTTGAAATTGGCTCTAACGCAACCATTGATAGAGCTACAATGGGAAGTACAATTATTAAAAAAGGTGCTAAATTAGACAACTTAATACAAGTTGCTCATAATGTTGAAATAGGCGTTAATACTGTGATAGCAGCTCAAACTGGAATTAGCGGTAGTACTAAGATTGGCAATAGTATTATTTGTGGTGGTCAAGTTGGTATTGCAGGACATTTGACTATTGCAGACGGTACAAAAATTGGGGCTCAATCAGGGATTAGCAAAAGTATTTTAACTGCTAAGTCTGTTAATGGCACTCCTTTACAAGATATTACAGCTTCGCTTCGAAGTCAATCTGTATTTAAGAATTTACCTGCATTAGAAAAAAGAATTGCAGAACTAGAGAAAGTTATTGAATCATTATTAGTAGAAAAATAATAATCATTTTTTTAAGCCATAAAATAATAAGAGCCACTTTATAGTGGCTCTTATTATTTTATGAATGTGGGTTGCTTTATTTCTTAAGCATTTTAAACTCTAGTCTTCTATTTAATTTTCTAGCTTCTCTATCATCTTTACCATCACTATTAGTTTCTGGTTGTATTGGACAACATTCTCCGTAACCTTTAGTTGATAAATGACTAGCATCTGTATTATATTTTTCAACCATATATGCTTTAGCTGCATCAGCACGTCTTTGCGATAGCTGTAAATTATACTCTTCACTACCTAGATGGTCAGTATAGCCTCCAATCTCAAGCATCATATTGCCATCTCTTGCCATCATAGCTGCTAAAGAATCTAAACTTACTTTGTACTCTTCAGGAATTACAGATGAGTTAAATTCAAATCTCACAATTAATGGAGTAGAATCAGTAATAACAGGTGGAGTAGGAGGGATAATTGGAGTTAATGCCCAATCAGTTCTAGCTAAAGTATCTATATTAAAATCTCCAGTAATTAATTGTGCAGAAGTTTCAAAACCATCTTTATTGGCATTTGCGTCTAAACGATTGTATGGGTCTGTTTCCAAAAAGTAATTACCATTTTTATCCGTTCTTACAGTTGGAATTTTATTGCCTTTATCATCTGTTACATTTATTACAACATCACTTAACGGCTCACCAGTTTTTGCATTTACAACTTTACCATTAACCCATTTTTTAATTAATTTATTAGCAGCGTACAATTCTAAACAACAATCACTTCCTCTATCGCTACTAATGTAAAAATTCTTCAACAAAAATTTATCATTATCACCAAAAAAGTATTCTTCATTTTTTTGAGAATTAACTGGATAGCCTAAGTTTTGAGGTTCGGTCCAAGTACCCCCAATTGTACCTTTGCTGCTAAATAAATCATACCCCCCCATTCCAACTCTGCCTTCATTAGCAAAAACCAATTGTTTGCTAGGAACGTGGTAGAAAGGAGATTTTTCATTTGCAGTTGTATTAATTGGTGTTCCAAAGTTTAATGAAGTTCCAACTTTACCATCTGCTAATGGGGCATACCATAAATCTAAACCACCTTGCCCACCTGGTTTATTTGATGCATATAATAAATATTTACCATCTAAAGTTACCATTGATTGTTTACTTGCAAAACCTTCTACATTAACATCTCCAACAACTTTAGTTGGTTCAACCCAATTTCCATCTGCTCCTATCGAACTTGTGTAAATAGAAGCACTTTTTGCTTCCATATCATTCATTTCCCATTTTGTAAAGAAAACAGTTTTACCATCTGGTGTAAAACTGAATGCACCTTGGTGTACATCTTTTGACAAAGGAAAAGGAACCCTTTCTGCAGCACTACCTGCTGTGGCTACAAACAATTTATTTTGGAATTTAGCTACCTTTTGTTTTTTTATAAGTACAGTATCTGGACGAGATGAAGTGAAGTATAATTTTTTATCACTTACAAATGGTGCTGTATTTTGGCCATGATTTGTAGTATTAACATTATCAGGTAGTTTATTTACTTGATACAATTTTTGCTCTTTACTTTTCATTTGAGCAATTATAAATTTCAAATTTGCTAATTCTGTTTTTGCTTTTTTACTATAATCATCATCAGTTTTGTACTCTTCTAAAAAACTAGAAAACTGTTTTTCAGCTTCTTCATATTTTGCCAAAGCTCTTAAACAAATAGCATAATGGTAAGATGAAAGTGGGTAAGATGCTTTATCAGTTTTTACAACTTTGGCAAACCAAGGCTCGGCAGCTTTGTAGTTATCCAAATGTCTGTAACATTCTGCAATACGAAAGTTAATTAATTTAATGCTTACATCCTTTGGTACAACACTTGGTTTTTCAGGTGTGCCTTTTTTGGGAGCTGTCCCTTCAATACTGTAAGGATTAAAATCATCATTATTTTTTCCAAGTCCTTTTTTATCTGTTAAATATTTTTCGTAATAGATAGCTGCAGTTTGCCAATCCCCCTTATCATAGTATTTATCAGCTTCTCTTCTGTAATCTTTTATGTATTGTGCTTGTGCAAATTGAGTTACAAAAAGTACAATGGCAAAAATTGAAATCTTATTGAATTTCATAAAAGTTAGTTTGTGTTTTTCTATTTTTTATTATGGTAGAAGTTAAATTATGTGCAATCAATATTTAACTCTCACTATTGTTAGCAATTCAAATTATTATAATCTTGGACAAACAAATGGTTGTTCTGAAAGATTTCTACGTTTTTTACCAGTATAAGAAACCGATAATTCAAAACCTTGTGTGCTACCTGCGACTTTTGCTAGTTGAGAAGTAGTTACATCGTAGCTTAATCCAACAACAAAATCTTTATAGTATGCACCAATAAATGGTACAATCGCATCGTCAAATCTATAGTTAGCTCCACATAAAAAATCAAAACCTTCGCCAGCTTTTAGTTGAGCGTAAGCTCCAAGCATTCTTTCATGTGCAGTACCTTGTTTCATTAGCAAATAGTTTGGAGTAATGCTAAAAGTTGGACTTACATTAATTCTTACACCACCGTGCAACATTTGACGCATTGGTAATTTTGCAACTTCACCATTAGATGTTGCAAGAAATCTATCTGTTGGTTCTGTAATATGCCCAAAAGATAAACCAACAAAACCATTTAATTTTTTATTTGGAGTCGCATCATAATATAAAACACCAGCACCTAAATCGAAATAAGTTTGCTGAGGAGTAGCAATGATATCGGCTGTTTGTATTTGATTATATTGGTCACCAAATTTAAATTTGCTTGGATCAAATCTTTTGTCAATAAAACCAGCTTGTATACCAAGACTAATGTGATGTGTGCCAGTTCTACCAAACTTAATTCCATTGTAACTAATGGAACCACTTGGAGTAGTATATTGATATCCACCTGTTCCGGCAGTTTGTTTGAATACCCCAACGCCAAAATTGATGTTTTTGCTTGTTGCTATTTCTAGGGCAGCACCAATAGTAGAAAAACCATTATCAATATTTGCCCATTGACTTCTGTAAATTCCTGCAACACGATAATCACCATCCATTACACCTGTTAAAGCTGGATTTAACCATTGAGGATAGATATAGTATTGAGAAAAATGTGGGTCAACTTGCGAGTTAGCTGTTTTACAAATCAATGCTATACAAGCTAGGGAGGCAAACTTTAGAATTCGTTTTAACATAAAAAAAAGTTGGAAAATTTGAATTACTATTTTTTGAGATGCAATATTAACAATTTTTGGCTCTCAATCGTAAAAAAAATATTTGAGGCACTAAACTACTGAAAGCTTGTGTTGTGGCAAAAAAACACCTTCTTATTTGAGGCTAATTTAATGCAAACGATATCAATTTGATGATGTAAGAAAACAAAAAAGAGCATCAATTTTTGATGCTCTTTTTTGTATATTGTTTAACTAAAGTTTATTAATTAACTCTGTAGCAGCTCGTTGATAATCTTCATTTTTTTGCTCTGCTGCACTTTTTTTGCAAGTTTCAGCACTTGCTTTTGCTGCAGTTTTGTCACCCATATCTCTTTCAATTTTTGCTTTTAAAAGCCAAAGCCAGAATTTGTCAGTTTTGCCATCAATTGCTTTTGTAATATTGAATAATGCTTTTGCATAATCTTTGTCATACTCATAATAAAAATTTGCAGCTTGGTTATAGGTGTTTTGCTGAATGCTATCTGCTTTAAGTGCTTTTTCTATTTGTGTTCTAATTTTTTCTTTAATGTTTGTTGTAATTGGAATATTGATAGAAACATTAGACCATATTAATTGTAAATCGCAGCTTTCAGCTTTTACATTTGCAAACTGAATGGTAAAAACCTCTACACTTTCTTTTAACTTATGTACTGGAATTGGCACTCTAAACAAATCACCTTCTTGGTTATACTGTGTACCCCATTTTTTTGATTCTTTATTAATAATTAAAGTCCATTCATTTTTATTTGGAATAGTATAAATAGCATACGTACCAGTATCTACAGCTTTTCCAGCAATTTCTACTGGATCAAGAATTTTTATTTTAGTTGCAAAATTTGCTCCTGTTCTCCATACTTTACCAA
>JAPLER010000353.1:0-3397 GCA_026391115.1 Bacteroidota bacterium
ATCATCGCTACGTTTTAATATATTCTCTGGAAAAGAAAAAACCTATCAAGCATGGTGTGGCGTGCCGGAAGATATGCTAAACACAAATCGTACTTATAATCCTGCAGGTACTGAAAAAAATGGTACGCCTTATACTAATCAAACTGATAATTACACACAAAAGCATTATCAATTATTTTACAATCATACCATTAATAATAGTTGGAGTTATAATATAGCAGGCTTTTACACCAAAGGATTTGGTTATTACGAAAACTATAAAGCCGATGAAAAATATACTGATTACGGTGTAACAAATTCGCTAGTTTCAAAAACAGATTTAATTCGCCAACAATGGTTGGATAATGATTTTTATGGAAGTATATTTTCTATTCAGTATAAAACAATTAAAAATACTGTAACTATTGGCGGTAGTTTAACGAATTATAAAGGCAATCATAATGGTCAAGTTATTTGGGCAGCGAAAGGTGGATTTGAACCCAACCAAAAATATTATGATGTAGATGCTAGCAAATGGGAGAGAAGTTTTTATACCAAATGGCAACATAATATCAATCCTAATTTTAGTTTATATGTTGATGCTCAGTATCGTTTTGTAGAGCACGATATGAAAGGATTTAAGTATAATCCAACATTATATGTAAACAGAAAATTCAGCTTTATAAATCCTAAATTGGGTGTAAGTTATACCAGAAATAACTGGCAAACATTTATTAGCTATGCAATGGCAAGTAAAGAACCCAATAGAGACGATTTTGAAGCAGGCTTAATTAATCAACCTAAAGAAGAACAATTACACGACTTTGAATTGGGCATTTCTAAAAAAACAAAAAACTACAACTTTGGATTAACTGCTTATTATATGTTGTATAAAGACCAATTGGTTTTAACAGGAAAAATAAATGATGTGGGTGCATACACTAGAACCAATGTTGACAATAGTTACAGAGCAGGAGTGGAGCTAGAAGGTAGCTATGTTTTTAAAAAATGGTTAAATGTAAATGCTAATTTAACTTTAAGTAAAAACAAGGTAAAAGAATTTACAGAATATGCAGATGATTATGACAATGGCGGACAAAAAGAGATTAAACACAGTAACACAGATATTACATTATCTCCAAGTATTATTAGCAGTCATTCTTTAAACTTCCTTGTATGCAAAGATTTTAGTTTTAATCTAATAGGCAAATATGTTGGCAAACAATATTTAGATAATACACAAGATGTAAGCAGAAGTTTAAATAGCTATTACACACAAGACATTAAGTTAAACTACTACTTGAAAAACAAATGGTTTAAAGAAACAACGCTAATGCTTAGTGTAAATAATATTTTTAGTACAAAATATGTTGCTAGCGGTTATTGCTATAGTTATATTTATGGTGGAAGCTTTACTACAGATAAGTTCTACTTTCCGCAAGCAGGTATAAATTATATGTTCAGTCTAAATGTGAAACTGTAAATAATTTTAGTCAAAAATAAAAAAAGCAACAGATTCAACTTGTTGCTTTTTTTATAATCGATTTGTAGAAAAATAATTTGTATAGTTTTGTCATTCTTTATTCCACTATTATCTCATTTATCAAAGTGAAACATAAATTGTTTAAACAGAATTAGTATGTCAACACAACAAAAAAATAATCCATTACATGGTGTTACTCTAGAGATGATATTGAATCATCTTGTAAAAAATTATGGTTGGGAATATTTGGCTACCGAAATAAATATTAATTGCTTTAAAAGCAATCCAAGTATAAAATCTAGTTTAACATTTTTACGTAAAACCCCTTGGGCAAGAACTAAAGTTGAGAATTTTTACTTATATATTTTACGCCAAGAATCTAAAAATATAAAGCAAATTTTTACAGATAAATGATTCATTTGTTTAACTATTCAAAAACTGCATTGCTATCCACGCACCTTTGTTTATAGTGGTTATATGTTTCCAGTTTTTGTTATTTGCAAGTTGTAAAATATCTTGTTCATCTTCAATTAATAAACCACTTAAAAGTATTGTCGTTGCAGTTTTACAGCATTTATGCAATGCATCAAAATTGTCTTGTATTATGTTTTTATTAATATTGGCAATAACAATATCAAAAGTTTTACCCACATTGGCATTGTCTGCTTTTTCAATGGTAGTTTCTTTGCAATTATTCTGATCAATATTTTCTAATGAGTTTTCTATACACCAATCGTCATAATCAACAGCCAATATATTTTTTGCTCCTAGTTTTTCTGCAAGAATAGCAAGTATGCCTGTACCGCTACCAAAATCAAATACATTTTTATTGGTAAAATCAATGTTACGCATTAACTGCATTACGCTATAAGTTGTAGCGTGGTGTCCTGTACCAAAACTCATTTTGGGTGTAATAATAATTTGATGTTGTGTTGTTGTAATAGGTTTATGAAAATTAGCTCTAATACTTACAAAATCATCTACCATTACTGGATCAAAATTACTTTCCCAAAGTGCATTCCAATTTTGTTGAGCAATAATATTTTTTGTGAATAAAAGTTGATATGGCTCTAATGCTTGTTCCAATTCAGTTTCATTAAACTCAACTTCTTTAATAAATGCCTTTACTGCTGTATCATTTTGTTCAAAGCCTTCGTAATTTATTTCAGCTAAAGTTGCAATAATAATGTCTTGTAAATTTTGATTAGTGGTTGAGATACTTATTTCAATGTGATTCATTCGGCAAAGCTAATTGTAAATTAAAAATTATGAATTAGAAATTAGTAATTACAAGTTAAAAATCATCGCAGTTTCATTATAAACTAAAATTCTACATAAATATTCCCCTTTAGAGGTTAGGGGTAATCTCATACTTTTGTCAACTTATGACAAAACAAAAGTCAGTTGCATTTCATACCTTGGGTTGTAAATTAAACTACTCAGAAACTTCTACATTAAGCAGAATGCTTGAAGGCGAAGGCTTTGAGAAAAAAGAATTTACTGATGTTGCAGATGTATATGTAATAAACACTTGCAGCGTTACAGATAATGCAGATAAAGAATGCAGACAATTGGTAAGACGAATTAATAGAAATGCACCAGAAAGTTTGGTGGTAATTACAGGCTGTTATGCTCAATTAAAACCAAAGGAAATAGCTGAAATACCTGGCGTGAATTTGGTATTGGGTGCTGCCGAAAAATTTAATATAGCCAAGCATTTAAAAGAATTAACACAAAACGATAGTGGTAAAATTTGTAGCTGTGATATTGAAGATGTAAGTGGATTTACTTCTACATTTAGCGTGAATGATAGAACAAGAACATTTTTGAAAGTGCAAGATGGTTGTAGTTATAATTGTAGTTTTTGCACCATACCACAAGCTCGTGGAAAAAGCAGAAGCGATACTGTTGCTAATGTTGTTGCAAATGCCAAAA
>JAPLER010000353.1:3403-11010 GCA_026391115.1 Bacteroidota bacterium
TTGCTGCTAAAGGTGTTAAAGAGATTGTTTTAACAGGTGTTAATCTTGGAGACTTTGGTCGTGGTGCAAATGGGAGCAAAGTTTATGAAGAAACTTTTTTTGATTTAGTAAAAGAATTAGATAAGGTAGAAGGTATTCATCGTTATCGAATTTCATCAATTGAACCCAATTTATTAACCAATGAAATAATAGAATTTGTTGCCAACAGTAAAAAGTTTATGCCTCATTTTCATATTCCATTGCAAAGTGGCAGCAACACAATTTTGGGATTAATGCGTAGAAGATATCTGAGAGAACTTTATGCAGAAAGAGTTTCGTTAATTAAAACTTTAATGCCACATTGTGCTATAGGTGTTGATGTAATAGTTGGTTTTCCTGGAGAAACTGATGAATTGTTTAAAGAAACATTTGATTTTTTGCATAGCTTAGACATTTCTTATTTGCACGTATTTACTTATAGCGAACGAGATAATACATTGGCTGCAACTATGCCTAATATTGTGCCTATAAATGTTAGAAACGAACATAATAAAACGCTTCGTAATTTAAGTTATATGAAACAACAATATTTTAACAACCATTTTGCAGGGCAAACTAGAAAAGTATTGTTTGAAGAGTTTGAAAAAAATGGAATGATGGAAGGTTATACAGATAACTACATTCGTATAACAGCACCTTATAAAAAAGAATGGAGTAATGAAATTATTGATTGGATTCTTTAAAAGAACGATAAACAAAAAAGAGTTGCATAAGGAATGCAACTCTTTTTTGTAATTCTAAAAATATTAAAACTATTTTTTTCCTGTTGTAGCAGAAGCAGCTTCTTCTTGTTTCAATTGTCTTGTCATTACAACAGATGCAATTGGAATACGAGGAGAGTTCATAATTTCCATATTATCAGATTTGATGTCTTCAATACGTAAATTAGCGTTTAAAGCAAGAGTAGTAATATCAACTGTAATATTTTCTTTTAAATACTTTGGTAAAGTTTTAACTTTTACAGATTTGATTTTAATTACTAATTTACCACCATCTTTTACACCAATAGAGTTACCGATGTATTTTAATGGTAAAGTAGCCACTACTTTTTTGTCATCTACAAGCTCTAATAAATCTACGTGTATTAAAGCATCGGTAACTTTATCAAATTGCAAATCTTTTAAAATGCATTTGTAAGTTTTTCCATTCACATTTACCTCAGCAAGTTGAAAATCTGCTGTATAAACCAATGGTTTAAAAGCTTTTGCACTTGCATAAAAATTTACCTCAGCTGCACCGCCATAAATTACAGCAGGCACTGATTCTTGAGAGCGTATTTGGTTGGTGGCTTTTTTACCAAATTCGGTCCTCAATTGTCCTTCAATTGTAACTGTTTTCATTAATATATTTTTTTTGGATTGCAAATGTAGGAGTATTCAGTTTAAATGTTTAAAGAATGTACATTTTATTGACTAATTACCAGCTAAAAGTAACATCAATTTTTATTTCTGGGTGCAAACTTTTTTCGACGGGGCAGTTTCTTGCAATTCTTTCTAGTTGTAATTTTTGTTCTACTGTGGCAATAAACTTATTTGTAAAATGAAACGCAACTTTAATTTCCACAACTCTTCTAGGTGCATCAGTACTCATTATTTTTGTGATATCAATTTTTGTATCATCAAAATTCAAGTTCATATCAGCAGCCTTAATTGCCATTGTCGTAATCATACAACTACCAAGGCTTGTAGCCAATAAATCAGTGGGAGAGAAGCGTTCTCCTTTTCCATTATTATCAGTTGGTGCGTCATTTTCAATTATAGTTCCACTTTGTAAATGTGTTAATTCTGTTCTTAAATTTCCTTTGTAAACAATAGTTGATGTCATAATCTTTTATTTTTGTATAAATTTACAATTCAAAATTATAAATAGTGAAGAAAATATTATTTTATACTTTTTTTAGCTTTCCTATTCTGCTTTTTTCTCAAACAGAAACAAGAAAAGAACGTCAAAAAAAAGCAGATGAAAAAGTAAAAAAAATGCAAAAAGACGCCGAAGCAGGTGCTATAATTTTTAACAAACAATCTGCTGCTTGCATAAATTTTAATACAGATGGTTATGCAATAGGTTACGAACATGGAAAATACAAATCTATTACTAATACTAATTTGTGGTGGTTTAATTTTGGAGAAAGAAAAAGTACAAAAGAAGAAAAAATTAGTCCATTGTACCAAAGTGATAAAGGTGGAAATCCTTACATATATGGTAAGAAAAATAACTTCTATAATCTAAAAATTGGTTTTGGAAAACAAAAATTACTAGGTGGTAAAAATTTTACTAATGGGGTTGCTATTCAAGCAATCTATGGAGGAGGTTTATCACTTGGTATGTTAAAACCATATTATCTCTATGTTTACAAGCCAAGTTCTAATTTTGAAACTGATCTAATTAAATATAGTGAGGATGATCCTAGGTTTTTAGATTCGCGAGAAATTGCAGGCTCAGCATTTTTTGGAGAAGGATTAAGCGAAATTAAATTTGTTCCAGGTGCATTTGTAAAAGGTGGGTTTAGATTTGATTATGGAAGGTTTAATGAAATGGTTTCTGCGTTGGAAGTTGGTATAAATGCTGAATTTTACTCACAAAAAATGCCAATTATGGCTTTAGGCAAAGAAAAGAATTTTTTTGTGAGTGGCTATGTATCAATAGTTTTAGGAGGTAGAAGATAAGTAATAATTTAATCTCATTTTACTAAAAATCAACAAATTAGATATAAATATTCAATAATAATTAGATGCAAGAATTACCAATAGTTTCAAACATTCCACAAGATTCAAAAATTAAAAAACCAAATTGGCTTAGAGTAAAATTACCTATTGGAGAAAGGAGAAAGTTATAAGCACGTACGAGGTTTAGTTGATACACATAAATTGCATACAATTTGTGAGAGTGGCAACTGCCCAAATATGGGTGAATGTTGGGGCGAAGGCACAGCAACTTTTATGATTTTAGGTAACGTATGCACTAGAAGTTGTAGATTTTGTGCTGTAGCTACGGGAAGACCAGATGCAATTGACTGGAATGAACCACAACGTGTTGCAGAAGCTATTAATTTAATGAAGGTTAAACATGCAGTTGTAACGTCTGTTGATAGAGATGAACAGCCAGATGGAGGAAGCATTATTTGGCATAATACAATCAAGGCTATTAAAACATTAAATCCAGATACCACTTTAGAAACTTTAATTCCAGATTTTAGAGGAATTGAGGAACAAATTCAGCGAGTTGTAGACGCAGCACCTGAAGTGGTGAGTCATAATATGGAAACTGTTGAACGAATAACAAAAAAAGTTCGTGTTCAAGCTAAATACCACAGAAGTTTATATGTTTTGGAATATTTGAAAAATGGTGGAATGAGAACCAAAACAGGAATAATGCTTGGAATTGGAGAAGAAAAAAATGAAGTTATTGAAACAATGAAGCATCTTGTAAATGTAGGTTGTGATGTATTAACTCTTGGACAATATTTACAACCAACTCCAAAACATTTGCCTGTACAAAGATTCGTTCATCCAGATGAATTTAATGAACTGAAAGAAATTGGTTATAATTTAGGATTTGATTATGTGGAAAGTGGCCCCTTAGTTCGCAGTAGTTATCATAGCGAAAAACACGTAATTCCTGGTTATGGTAGAAATAAATGGCTACAAGAAAAAAGTTTATAAATTTAACTTATAATTAATATTATGTTAAGTATTCACGCAAACTTTTTTTTTCCCTAAGCTACACTGTAACGTATCTAAGCGAATGGGTTGTAGCAATTAATTAGTCGTAATTTGTTTCCCCTAACCTTGCAAGGTTTGCACTAACCATTTTAAATCATTGGATTTAAGGAAAACAATGTCTGAAACTGTAATTTTTTCCATTTTCTTAAATACTAAACCTACAAAAACACTTTCAGCTATATAAGAAATGGTACTAATTAATGCAGCTATTTTAATTGTATAGTAATGCTGTAAACAAAAACTTAAAATGAGTGTTATCGTAATAGCTACCAAAGCTCCATATAAATTAATTTTATTGTTTTTTGTACCAGAAAAATAAGCAGAAAATAAGCTAGATAAAGCTAAAAAATAAATACCAGGTATTATAATTAACATCGGTAAATACATTTGGTTGAAACTCTCTCCTAATAACCAAGGAAAAAAGCTTTTGCCCAATATTAAAACTACAAAGAATAGAAGTACAAAAAAAGCAAATAATTTGCCCAAATTTTGATACTTGTAAATAATTTCCCATTGCTACATCATTATTGCACCAATGTTTTACAAACCAATAATCAATTCGATATACAAAAAAGAAAACCAAATTACTAGTTAGAGATACAATAGAATAGCTAAATAATTGTTTTAAATCATTTAATGTTGGAAGTTCAAATTTATCTTTCTTACTATAAATGATTAAAAAAGTAACAATTAATAAAAACCCTGCAACAAAGTTCATTTTGCAAAAATCTTCAATAATGCTATGTACATTAGCTTTATTTACTAGCCTATACCTTATTAAGATAAAGTAGATTAAAGATGCAGCAATAAGAATTATATTGGGTGTTTTAAAATTCTTGAACCCATAAAATAGAGACATTGAGTAGTTAATCATCAACAAACCTATTAAATAGTACATACTACATTCATATACATTTATTTGTGCATTTTTAATATTAATTATATTAGCATAAAAATTACTTGAAAAAAGCAATGAGCTTATAAATGAAATTAAGATAATCCAAGCAAAACCAATTTCTAATGATTTTTTACTTGTAATTAATTTAGAAGATGTAAAATAAGTTATACCTGAATCCAAATTTAGCCCAAAACTTAACACAAAAAAAGATAGAAAGCTAATCAAATAGGTAAATTCGCCAGTAGCCTCAGCTTTTAAAACCCTTGATGTAATAACTGTAGTTGCAAATGCAACAATGAAGTATAAACCACGCCAAACCAAACTTTGTTTTAATTGCTTTTGTAATTTGGCTGACATTATTTATTTTATTTGTAATTAAATATATAAAATAATTTATAAAAAATTTTTTACCTTGACTTTAACCAATTTCTTGGATTTTCAAATTTATTGTTTCCATTCATAACCCTAAATTCAACTTCACCATCACCATTTGAATCTGATGCAGCTGCTTTTCCAACAATTGAACCAGCAGAAATGGATTGACCAACTGAAACATTTACACTAGAAAGTTTATTATATATTGTTCTATATTTACCATGACGTACCATAACAAAACTATAGTCCCCCATATCTTGTACACTTGTTATAATACCATCTGCAATTACTTTAACTGAAGTACCAATGGGTAGACAAATGAAAATGCCATCATTAATTACATCTAACTTCATTACTTTAGTTGGGCCAAATTCTCCACACACCTGTCCCATATCTACTGGCCAAGAAAGTTTATGTTTGTATGTTTCAAAATTTTCTGACATTTTTAAACCTTCCTTGGTACCATCAAAAGGGTTATATTCTCTTTGCTTTCCACTAGAACCTATAATTACTTTTCCAGCATTTGCAACCTCTGTATTATAACTTTTAGATTTTTGTTCAGCAGTTTTTGCTTCATCTTCTGCCTTTTTTGCTTTTGCATCAGCTTCTGCTTTTACGGTTGCATCAGCTTTTGTTTTTGCATCTGCATCTGCTTTTGCTTTTGCTGCAGCGTCTGCTTTTGCTTTAGCTTCTGCCTCAAGTTGTTTTCTTTTTGCTTCTGCATCAGCTTTTAGTTTTGCAATTCTTTCTTTTTCTTTTTTCTCGGCTTCAGCAATTTCTTTTTTAATTGCAGCATTAATTGCATTTGACAATTCTCTACGTTGCTTCTCTTTTTTACTTATTTGTGCAAAAATCTCCTTTTCCTGTCCTTTTATCTCTTTTAAATGTTCTTCTTGTTCTTTTTTTGCATCTTCCAAATTCTTTAATTGTTCTGTTTGTGCAACTAATGTTTGCTTTTTATCATCCTTAGCAGTATTCAATTGAGCAATATTTTGTTGCAAAAAAACTTGCGTATTCTTAATGCGATCTGCCTCAGCTTCTCTTAGTTTTCTGTAGCCCTTTAAATAAGCTACTCTTTTAATGGCATCGTTAAAGTTTTTAGATGAAAATAAAAAGTTTAGATATTGGTAGTTACTTCTGTTTTTATAAGCAAATACAATACTTTTTTTATAGTTTTCTTTTAAAGTATCTAATTCTTTATTTAATCTATAAATTTCAACTTGTTTTAGATATAAATCATCATCAAGTTGCTTTATTTTTTTGTTGATATTTGATACCAACTCATCTAATGCTGCTACTTTACGCCTGCGTTGTTCCAGTATTCTAAGTGTCAGTTTTTTATCGCCTTGAATTATTCTCAAATTTGCGTTTAAATCATCAATTTCTTTCATTAAAGATTGACGCTGTTTAGTCAATTCTTCTTTGGTTTGTTGTGCAACTAAAGCGCCTGGAACAAATCCAATAAATAAAAGTAAAAATATGTGAAGAAGGTATTTTTTCATTATGAGTACTTAACTTTTGTATAACGTAAAATTCTCCAATAAATTATTTTTTTAGTTTTTGCGGTAATGTAAAAGCGTACTTTAAGGGTTGATTAAAAGTATATTCTTTAAACTCTAAATTAACATCCAACTTAGATTTTTCAGCAACTGATATGTTACGATAAGTTGAAAATTGAAAGTTAGAAACAGGAGCAAAATTGCTGTAAGTAATATCGCAAGTTCTACTACGCAAATAATCCACATCATCAAGTTTACTGTGTGTTACAAGTAGATTATCGTGGTTGATGGTAATTAAATTTTTAAACACTTCATCAACAGTTTGCACTAAAACTTGATTATTATTGGTAACTCTATAACTAACAATGTTTGCAGTATCAATAAAAATAGGATTTCCAACTAATAAATCTTGTAAAGTAGTAAATGTGAAAGGAATTTGCGTTACATCTTGTAAATAACTTATTGCTCTTTTTTGAATATACTTCTCTCCTACTTTTTTATGTATTACCACACTATCTTTTGTAATAATTGCCTCTAAACCAACTGCAGAGATACCCAAAACCGAACCTGCTATTTTTAGATAAATAACACTATCTTTTTTCATACTTAGGTAAATGGTGTATTTATCACTATTTTCTTGCCCATAATATTCTACTTTAATTTTAGCATTAAAAGTTTCAAAATTTATTTTTTGCTGAATCACTTTATTCAACATACCCTTAATAAGCGTTACTGAATCAACGGCTATATTCTTTTTTACTTCAATACTTTGGGCTGTATCTATTTTTGAAATAGCAACATTTAATGCTTCTACCTTTTTAACTGATTTACAAGAAATTATAAATATTATTAAAATAAGAAAACAAATTATTTTTTTCATTTTATTTAAAAATAAATTTTAATTTTTAATTAATTCCAGTGTGCCCAAATCCTCCTTGACCTCTTGTTGTTTCATTAATATTTTCAACCAAATGCAAAGCAGCTATTTCTACTTTCTGAATGACCATTTGAGCTATTCGATCACCATTAGATATTTTTGTAAGTTCATTAGACAGGTTAATTAAAATAACTTTA
>JAPLER010000033.1 GCA_026391115.1 Bacteroidota bacterium
CACTGTAAGTTATTAAAATATATGCTTTTAAATCCTCTTTAGGGATATTTTTTAATATAGATTTAAATTCTCTTCCATCAATTTTATTACCATAAATATACCATTCTTTTTTGGTTATATTTCCTTTTTTATTATATTCAATATAAGCAGGACCATTAGGGTTATGTCTTTTATCATTAATAAAATATTCTCCATTAACAATATTTAAAGTTTTTAAAAACTCCAATGCTTCAAAAAACTCTTCTTCCCAAGCTGTTATATCTTCATTAAAATGAAAATTGTCTAATAATTTTTGATGCTTTAAACGCAGCTTTATGTATTGTGTTGTAAAACTTTTATCAAGTAAATCGCCTACACGTAGTGCGTTTCGCCCAGTTTTATCCATATAAGCTGGTCCAATGCCTTTAAGTGTAGAGCCAATTTTACTATCGCCTTTTTGTGCTTCACTTGCTTTGTCCAAAGCCCTATGTGTAGGTACTATAATATTTGTTCTTTGAGAAATGAAAAGATTTTTTTTCACATCAATCCCCATTTTAGAAACAATATCACACTCCCGCTTTAAAGTAACTGGATCAAGCACTACGCCATTGCCAATTAAGTTAACACAGTTTTGATGAAATATACCAGAAGGTATTTGGTGTAACACCACTTTTTTTCCATCTATATATAAAGTATGTCCAGCATTTGGTCCACCTTGAAACCTAGCTATTACATCGTAATTTGGGGCAAAATAGTCCACAATTTTTCCTTTGCCTTCATCGCCCCACTGAAGTCCTAAAATAACATCTACCATAAAGTATAAATATTGGCAAATGTATGAGTATGAAAAGTCAAATTAGTGTATTTAAAAAAATGTTTATACTTTTTTGTAATCTAATGTAAACAAATTATTAATAAAAAAGCATTTTGTTAGGGATACATACATAACACTATTTTTGTAACAAAAATAACTCTTATGGGATTAAACAGTTTCGGTAAGCTATTTATGCCAAAAAACAAGATTTTTTATGAATTGTTCGAGCAAGTGGCTGATACAGTAGAAGAAATGGGGAAAACTCTGAAAAGAGTTGTGAATGAACCAGATTTTAACAATAGAGCCCCTATAATTAAAGAACTTGAAGATTTGGAACATAGAAATGACGAAACAACACATAAGATATTTTTAGAATTAGGCAGTAACTTTATTACACCATTTGATAGAGAGGACATTCACTACCTTGCTTCATCGCTTGATGATATTGCTGATTACATTTATAGCAGTGCCAAGAAAATTAATTTTTATAACGTTAATCCTAACGAAAGTGGTATTCAAAAACTAGCAGACTTGGTTGAATTAGGCACTGTAGAAATTAAAAAAGCAGTTTATGGCTTAAGAGATATGAAACAACTACGTCAAATGACAGAAGCTTTTATTAAAATAAATAGTATTGAAAACCAGGCTGATGATGTGTTTGATATGAGTATTGAAAAATTATTTCAAAATGAAAATGATTTTAAAGAAGTTATTAAAAAAAGAGAGATTTATCAAGCTTTAGAAACAGCTACAGACAAGTGCGAAGATGCAGCAAATGTTATTGAGTCTATTATTATTAAATATGCTTAATAGTTCGGTCATATAAATGATCTTTTTGATTTCATTTAGTATCGCTCAATTTTCAAATTTTTAAATTAACAAATGTTTACTCTTCTAGTATTAATTGTTGTACTTGCTATTATTTTTGATTATATCAACGGTTTTCATGATGCAGCAAATTCAATAGCCAATATCGTTTCAACAAAAGTTTTAACCCCATTTCAGGCAGTTTTGTGGGCAGCAGTTTTCAACTTTGCAGCCTATTTTATATCCTTATATATTATTGGCGAATTTAAAATTGGTAATACTATAGCCAAAAGTGTAAACCCAGAATTTATTAACTTGCATGTAATACTTGCTGGTTTATTAGCAGCAATTTGTTGGAACTTAATAACTTGGTGGTTCGGTATTCCATCTAGCTCATCTCATACATTACTTGGTGGTTTTATGGGTGCTGCACTATGCTATGCACATGGTTTTTCGCAAAATGGTGTTAATGTAATTAATTATGAAAAAGTAATTCCTACATTTTTATTTATTTTCTTTGCCCCTTTTATAGGTATGATTATAGCCTTTGTAATAACAATTCTGGTTGTGCATTTATTTAAAAGGAGTAGTCCATATAAAGCAGAAACAAAATTTAAACGCTTTCAGTTATTAGCTAGTGCTGCATTTAGTTTGGGACACGGTGGTAATGATGCTCAAAAAGTAATGGGTATTATAGGTGCTGCGTTTATCTGTTACGAAAAGTCTCAAGGAAAAACTTTAACTTTTGATAGCTTTGTTCATCACTATTCTTGGGTACCCTTTTGTAGCTTTTTAGCTATTGGTTTAGGTACAATGAGCGGTGGTTGGAAAATTGTAAAAACGATGGGAACCAAAATTACAAAAATCACTCCACTTGAAGGTGTATGTGCTGATACAGCTGGTGCTTTAACACTTTTTTTAACAGAAAAATTAGGAATTCCAGTTTCTACCACACACACTATAACTGGTAGTATTATTGGTGTTGGAGCTACCAAGCGTTTAAGTGCTGTTCGTTGGGGTGTAACTATAAATCTACTTTGGGCTTGGATAATTACCATTCCTATTTCTGCACTTATGGCTGCTGTATTTTATTATTTAGTAGGTTTATTTATTTAACTAATATTCTTCCCTTCAAGCATTGGTACAAAAGAAAAAATATCTAATTTTTCTTCTGTATAAGTCCCATCTTCTTGCCTGACAATTTTAAGCATACGTTGAGCATTATTTTCATCAACAGGTATTATCATAATTCCACCAACTTTAAGTTGCTCTATTAATTTAGGTGGAACAAAAGGAGCCCCACAAGTAATAATCATCTTATCGAATGGTGCAAATGTGGGTAAGCCAGCAAAACCATCTCCAAAAATCATTTTAAGATTTGGGAACTTGGTTAAATATTGAAATTTTTTATTGTTTTCGAATAATTCTTTTTGTCTTTCAATACTATAAACCCTTGCACCCAAATAAGCTAAAACACTTGCCTGATAAGCACTTCCTGTACCTACTTCTAAAATTTTGTCAAATTTTTTTATGTCTAATAATTGTGTTTGATAAGCAACTGTGTAAGGTTGAGAAATTGTTTGATTTGCAGCAATAGGAAAAGCCCTGTCTTCGTAAGCAATATTATCTAAAGCACTATCCAAAAAAAAATGACGAGGAATATTATTGATTGCATCAAGTGCAAGACTGCTTTCTATGCCTTTCTTTTTTAATTCATCAACTAGTTTTTGACGCAATCCTTTATGTCTAAATGTATCGGTATAAACTCTTCCTTTTATCATTTGCCCAAAAATAAACTACTACTATGCAATAAAAAAAAATGGGAATAAATAAACACAAAACATAAGTTCTAAAAAAATCAATTTAATTTGCCAATACATTGAAAATACTAAAGAAAATATTAACTATACAGCTATTGTTTTTGCTTGTTTGCAGCCAAGTGGGTTATTATTTTTTATATGTTTATAAACAATATGAAATAAAGCAAGAAATAAAGCAAGAGTTGATTAGTACCCTACCACTAACATCTTTTCAATCTTTTGCTAGCGATGATAGAAATATTATTTGGGAAGAAAAAGATAAAGAATTTAGTGTTGATGGAAAAATGTATGATGTTGCTACAACAAAAATTATTAATGGCAAAAAAACCTATTACTGCTTAAGCGATGAGAAGGAGACAGATTTAGTAAATACCTATTTCAAAAAAAATACTTCTGAACAAGAAACATCAAAACAAAAGAGAAGCAAAATTGACTTTCAATTACAAACAATTGCTTTTAGCCAACAAGAAGATATACTAGAAGAATTTTGTTTAATCAACAATAAGAATAAATACCCCATAATTTGTCAAAATGCAATAAGTAAATGCATTTCAGTTGTTTCACCTCCTCCAAAATCATTGTAACTACCTTTTATTATTTATCACAAAAATTTTGCAACTTAGTTTAAATAAACATTTAAGCCTTAGCAAAGTGTATTCTATTATTTAAAAAAATTACAATGAAAAAAATTATATATTCTACTTTATTCATATTTGTTTCACTAGTGTCATTTTCACAAAAACAAGCACTAGACACAGTAGAAGTTACTGCAACTTCTGCTCAAAACAAATCAATATTGCACCAACCAGTTTCAATTACTAAGCTTGGTGTTACAGAGTTAAAACGTGGCACAGGTTTAACCCTTGATGATGTTATTAATACAAGTGTCCCAGGCGTTACAATGCAACGCAGAACTATTGGTGCTGGTCAGCAATTTAACATTCGTGGTTATGGCAATGGCACAAGAGGAACTCGTGGCGTAAACAGTAATTTTGATGGACAAGGTTACAAAGTTTATTTAAACGATATTCCTGTTACAGATGCAGAAGGAATTACACTAATGGATGATATAGATTTCGGTAGCATTGGCAATGTAGAAATAGTTAAAGGTGCTGCTGGAACATTATATGGTTTAGCAATTGCAGGTGCTGTAAATTTAAAAACAGTAAAAGCTACAAAGGGACAAACCACAATTGGTCAGGATGTATTATTTGGCAACTATGGTTTGCAACGCTACACAACGCACGTTGCATTGGGTTCAGAAAAATCTTCTGTACTTATTAACTATGGTTCTCAAAAAAGCGATGGCTATATGTTACATACTGCTTCAGACAAAAAATTTGGCAATTTTGTTGGCAATTTTACACCAAATACAAAACAAACTATTAACACATATTTTGGTTATAGCAATAGTTACGATGAACGTGGTGGTGAATTAACACTAGCACAATACAATGCTGATGATTATAGTGGAAATATTGATTATATTAAAAGAAATGCACACAGTAATGTAATAAGTGTTCGCTTAGGCGTGGGTCACACTTATCAGTTTAACAGTAATATTTCAAACACTACTACTGTGTTTGGAACTGGGCTTAATAGCAATGTAAGTAGTGCTGGTGGTTGGACAGACAAAGGTGCTCTTAATGCTGGTGTTAGAAGCAGTTTTGCAACCAAATTTTCATTAGGTAAAAAAGCAACTTTAACAGGATTAACTGGAGTTGAAACACAATATCAACGTGCCAATACTATTGGATATAGTATGAAACAAAATCCTTTTGATACAACTACAAATGGCTGGAGTATTGGCAAACCTTATTGGGTAGTTAATGCTGCAACATCAAATGTTTATACAGTTACAAGCACAACTTCTTTCTTTCATGAATGGACTTTAGAGTTGCCAAAAGATTCTTCATTTACTGCAGGTATTGGTATTAGTAGAATGAGGATTTTATTGGATGACAGATTTAATGCAGCAACAGCTACAAAACCATCACTATATGACACTACTTATAAATCAATGGTATCACCACATTTAGCAATTAATAAAGTTGTTAATAAAAATATGTCTGTTTATGCAAGTTGGAGTACTGGCTACAAAGCACCTGTTAGTTCTTATTTCTTTATAACTACACCTATTGTTGGTTCAGCAAATCCAGCAACTGGCAGGGTGAACGAAACATTAAAACCAGAATATGCAGAACAAGTAGAAATTGGAACTAAGGGAAGTTTACTAAACAGTAAATTAAACTTTCAATTGGCTTGGTATAGTGCAATTATAAAAGATAAAATGACAACAGTTGCAGTACCTTTAAACAATACAACTACTGCTTACAGTTATGTTACCAATGGTGGCAGTCAACAACAGAATGGTATTGAAGCCTTAATTAAATATGACGCTATTAAACGCACTAAAGGTTGTTTCAGCAGCTTTGTACCTTTTATAAGTTTTACTTACTCAGATCATAAGTATAAAAATTTTATTTATAAAACAGGTTCTACAACATCTAATATTTCAAGTATTGATTATAGTGGTTTAAATGTTTTTGGTACACCAAAAATTAATGTTGGTTTAGGGTTTGATGCAGCTTTAAAATGTGGTGTTTACTTTAATGCAACTCATTTATACAGAGATGGCGTAAATATTGGGTTTGAAAATGTAGCTGGCACTAATGTTTTACGTCAATCTACAAGTTATAATATTGTTAATGGTAAAATTGGATATAGAAAAAGCATAGGAAAACATTTTGATATTGATGCTTATTTTGGTGCAGATAATATTACAGGTGTTAAATATCCGTTAATGATTTTTGCCAATCAACTACCCGATGCTTATTTACCTGCTGCCCCAAAAGCTTTAACTTATGGTGGTGCAAGTTTAAAATATAATTTCTAGTATTTGTCAAAAGTATAAAAGAGTAAAAAGCCTTACAATATTGTAAAGCTTTTTACTCTTTTATTATGTATTAACATACTCAACCACACACTTATTAAAGCAGCAACAATACCACCTGCAACATCTATAGGAAAATGCTGTGCTTGATACACTCTTGAATAAGCTACTAGCAAAGCAACTATAAACCCTAGCCACAACATTTTTTTATTATTAAAAAAAATACACAACAACAAAAACATTGCAAAAATTTGCGTTGTATGTCCACTAGGAAAACTGCCTACTTCATGCACAAGTACATTGGGTATAGTATGAATTTTTGATATGTCTTTTATACCTGCAGTTGGTCTAAGTGCTACAGGAAAAACATAACGCTTAATTCCTTGCGATATAATGGTTGAGATAAGTAATGTTGTAATAGATAAAATCAGATATCGTTTTCGTTTTATAAAAACAACAATTATAAATATTGCCCACACTACACCATCTGCTAAATAAGTTATATAGTTAAAAACAAAATCTCCAATGGTTCCAAGATTGATATTGAGCAATAAAAACAAATTTTCTTTGCCCATCATAAAAGAAAAGCCAGCTATAATAATAGCTGCAAAAAGGCTGATAATACTTGCCTTGTAAAAAGTTTCTACATCTTTATTAAACATATACTGTACAAATTTGAATGCTTTTAATTAATTTGCAAAACCAAATTATTTTTATGATAATTAACCTAAGTAACGAACATAGCTTAATAACCAATTGGATAGCTGAAATAAGAGATGTAACTATTCAAAGTGATAGACTTAGATTTAGAAGAAACCTACAACGTATTGGCGAAATTGCTGCTTATGAAATAAGTAAAGGATTGCCAAGTGAAATAGTAGATGTGCATACACCTTTAGCCATACACAAAAGCAAAATGCTTAAACATCAACCAGTATTGGCAACTGTATTAAGAGCAGGTTTACCACTACATCAAGGTATGCTTAATTATTTTGACAAAGCTGATAATGCCTTTATATCTGCCTATAGAAAACACCACACCGATGGTAGTTTTGAAATATGCTTGGAGTATATGAGTTGCCCAAACTTAGATAATAGAATTGTAATTATTAGTGACCCAATGCTTGCTACTGGTGCATCGCTTGTAAAAACAATTGAATTTATGCGAGAGCAGTATAAACCTGCTGAAATTTATTTTGTCTGTGCTATTGCTAGCAAGCAAGGTATAGAATATATACACCAACAATGTGGCAATGAAATAAAAATTTGGTGTGGCGATATTGATGAGAAATTAAATGACAAAGGATATATTGTACCAGGCTTGGGCGATGCTGGAGATTTGGCTTATGGCACTAAAATGCAAGCTTAATTTTCTTATAGAAATGTTAAAAAATAAAACACTGCAACACTCATAGGTAAATTGATTTACTTTTGAGTTACTTAATGAAACGCATACTTTACACATATTGTTTACTACTTTTATGTTGCATTGCAAAAGCACAAGATCCGCATTTTTCTCAATTTTTTGCATCGCCATTAACACTTAATCCTGCATTTACAGGTAAGTTTAATGGCAATTATCGTGTTGCAGGAAATTACAGAAATCAGTGGCCCGAAATAAACAATGCATTTGTTACAGGTACTGCTAGTATTGACTTTCATTTGTTTGAAAATAAAATGAAAAGTGGCGATATGTTTGGTGCTGGCTTTATGTTTTTAACTGACAATAGTGCTAATAGTGCAGTTAAAATGAACTATGGCTCTGGCTCGCTTGCATTTCATAAGGCAATGGATGAAGATGCTAACAAACAATTTAGTATTGGATTACAAGGTACATACTCCAACTTTTTAATTAATACCAGCAAACTTGTTTTTGAAGACCAATTAACAACATTGGGTTTTACTGGGCAATCTAAAGAACCTATTGCTGGGCAAACCCTGCAAACCAGTTATTTTGATGCAAATGCAGGATTGTTATTTACTAGTTTTAATCTAGAAAATAATAGTAATTATTATTTAGGATTAAGTATGTATCATTTGAATAAACCAACTATTAATTTATCTGGTACCAACTTTTCTTTAAACCCAAGATACACTTTACACGCAGGTGGTTTTTATGCTTTTAGCGATGCTGTTGGTTTGCATTTAAGTGGCTTGCATAGCTCTCAAGGAGGCTCTACTGAAACTGTTGTAGGTGGTGCTTTTCAATTAACTGCAAGTACCGATGCTACAAATCCAATTTATGTATATGCTGGTAGTTGGTTGCGTTTAAACGATGCTTTAATTCCTTATATTGGTTTAGAATATTCTAACACAAGATTGGGTGTTAGTTACGATGTAAATACATCTTCCTTAAAAACAGCATCTATAAGTAAAGGTGGTATTGAGGTTTCCTTAATTTTCACTAACCAACCCAATACAGACAGACCTATTAATTGCCCTAAGTTTTAGAAATTAAAACCTTTTCTTAAAGTTTCTGTTATTGTTATTTCTATTGGTGCTGCTACCTCCTCCATTTCTGTTATCTGCACTACGTCCATTATTGTTTCTGTTGTTTGGATTACCGCTTCTTACACCACCATTTCTGTTATCTCCACCCCTATTATCACTACTACGTCCATTATTATTTCTACCACCAAAACCTTGCGATGGTCTTCTGTTATTTCTACCACCATTATTACTTCTTTCAGGTGTAATACGATGTTTGATATATGGTGTATTGCTAAACTCTAATTCGCCACCAGTAATGCTATCCAACTCACTTTTAATCACATCATCTTGCACCAATTCTTTATGCCAGTTGCTGTAACTTAATTTCATATAGTAAGCAATAGAATTGGCAAAACCAGTTTTCTTTTCCTGGTCTTCCTGCTGTAATGCTTTATCAATAACCATTTCAAGGTTTTTACCTAAATGGCGATATCTTGGATAACGCTTAGGATAAGCCATTGGGTCTGGCTTGGCTTTATAGGTTTCTCTTTCTGGTATAGGGTATGGGCTATCAACATCTAATTTAAAATCGCTGATGAAGAATAAATGATCCCAAAGTATATGTCTAAAATCTTCTACATTTTTTAAATGCGGATTTAAGAGACCCATAAACTCTATAATAACTTTAACTTGCTGATTGCGTTTTTCTTTGTCTTCTATAGTCAAAACATATTCTACCATTCGTTGAATATGTCTGCCATATTCACGCATACTTAAATAATTGCGTGCTGTATTGTAATCCATTAAATAATTTTATGCTACAAATATATGTAGTAGCTTGTGGTTGATAGTGATTTTGTGTTTAATTCTCCTTTTTGTGCTTTTTGACCAACAATGTTCTACTTTTTGATGTTGGTAAAAAATAGAATGTTAGCAAAAAAATTAACTTACTTGCAGTTATTCTTCATTTGAACTATTTTGATGTTTATTTGTCTTAAAGAAAATTCATTACTTTTCTTCTTTGAATAATGAAGTTCTTGAAATAGCTTAAGAAGGCCAATTGCATAGTCACAAGTCTTGACCTTCTTTTGTATTAGTATATTTCGTAGTTGTTTATATTCTTGACTTTTGTCTATATTTAATGCTAATCTGCATAATAAATTAGTCGTGTCAATAGCATTATTGGAGACTCTAGTTGTCCTTTCAAATTGTTTCTTACCAAGCTTGTAATTTAGTTTTAAGTAGTAAGTTGATTTATTTAAGTCCCCTAACAGCAAATAGCAATTACCTAGATTTTCTAATAAGTACAAGTAGTTGTTACTTCCCCCTTGTACATAATTGATAGAGTCTTCTCTTAATAATTTGTAACTCCAAAATAATGAGCTGTCAAACTTTTGAATGTCAAAGTAAAGGTTAGGCAGATATATTGTCAATTCTGGAATAGTTGAGTCCAGATTATATGCGTCTAAATATTTCGTTATTGCAATTTGGTAATGCTTTTTATATTCCGCATTTTTTTCAAACTTTTTCTTAAATCCAATTGTCATTTCTGCTCCTGCTTCTTTAAACAACATAACAGACTTTGGCGTGTCTAAAACTTGTCCTTTAGAAATTGTCAAAAGAAATAAAAATAAAATAAGAAAATTACACTTGAACATTCAGAGGTTTTAAATTAAAATTGCAAATAACTCAAAATTACTTTCAATTTATATCAAAATATCAACACAGCAGGAAGACACGTAAATTTTACTCAGTTTTATTCGTGTAATCATATTTATTAAATATTATTTTCTTAACCTATCATCTGCCCTTACTTTATCCCAATATTTCTTGCCTACTATCAACATTCCAAAGCTTTCGCCATCGTATTTGTTTAAATGCTTATGGTGCATTTTATGTGCCCAGCGTATGGTGCGTATATATTTATTTTTACTACGCGAAAACCATTTGATACGTTGGTGAATAATAACTTCGTGTACTATAAAATAAGCCAATCCATACAATGCAATGCCAAAGCCTATTGCTGCTGCTACATAGTTTTGGTGTTGCAAACCCAGCATTATACATAGCCAACTAGGTATAGCAAATATGAGAAAAAATGCATCGTTTTTTTCTAGTGGGTTGGTGATGGTCTTGGTGCAAATACCACAAAAACCCGTGCATTATATACTTGTGTGTAAACCAGGTTATGGCTTCCATTATACAAAAAGTAAGAAGCGTTATGAGTATATACATATTGAGTTGATAGTTTATGGTTTATAGTTGATAGTTTACAGTTAATGGTTAAATAATTTATGAACTATCAACCATCAACTATCCACTATACCAGCTTGCTTATTGCTAAAAAAAACAATGCTTGAATAATAAATAAGTGAATTGCAAATTTATTAATCTTATTAAACCTTAATTGATTAAACACTAGCATAATTACCAAACTAGTAACAAACCAGCAAGTGTAATTGTAAAATGGCACAACATTATTTGCCCATTGCCAATAACCTAATTTTTGTGCTGCTGGCTCAATAATATAATCGAAAAAAGTAGCTAATAAACTAGCGTCAATTAAAAAAGATATAGTATAAGGTTTAGATTTTGTGGTAGTAGTTTTGCCCATTTCCTTTAGTTTTCTAGAAGACCATTTGCTCACAAAACTCATTATTACACCACAGCAATATATAGTTACAAACCATTGTAAACCTATTAGCAAAGGCACATTCGCCAATTTAAAACCCATATTGTTACCATAGCTATAATCGCCAAATAGCACTCCCTTATTTACACCTATTACTTCTGCAAAAAAACCAATACAACTTGCAGCAATAGCAAATACAATAAATTGAAGAAAGCCATTTGTTTTAAAAGAAGTGGTGTTATTAGTAGTTTCAATTGTATATTGTGTGTACACAATAAGAGCAAACATTATCACCAAATTAAGCCATGTATTGCTGATAAACCAATTGCTATATGGTGTAAATAAAATACCTATTGCTCCACATAAATGAAAAATAAAAGCAATGGTAATAGCTATATGTTGTTTTTTGTCAATAGACATTGGGTTGCTTTAATCCTCAAAGTGCAGCGAAAACATAATCATTCTTGGTTTAATTTCACTAAACACACTAGAGTATTTTAGGTTTGGATTTCTGTCGTGAATATCATTTAATCCATAACTTATTTTAAGCTCTGGAGATAAAGTAAAAAATCTCAAAAAGATATTAAAGCCTATACCTGCTTCTATACCATAACTATACTTTTTTAGCTTAATAAAATTCTCTTGATTTCTACTGGAAGAATTGGCTGTTAAATCCACATCTGTCTTTACACCAAATACCAAGTAAGTTCTAAAATTATCAATCCTATCGCTATTAAATTTTAACGATAAAGGAAAAGTAACTAAAGTTGTTGGTAGTGTAAAGCCTTGTACTGTAGTTTCATTTAAATTTTTAGAACCAAG
>JAPLER010000050.1 GCA_026391115.1 Bacteroidota bacterium
TAGTAACTTCGTTTGTGTTTACTGTGGTTGAGTTACCAGAAGTGGCAGCTGACGATTTTCCAACAGTAATATATCTTCCGCCACCATATCCACCAGTTGTGGTAACATTTCTAGTTTGTCCACCACCAGTAACTGATACGTAAGACCAATTTAAAGGGCCTCTTATTTGACCCACATTTCCACTTGATTGTTTTTGTAAACCTCCATCCATATTTGGATAGTATCCAATTTGTTGTTGGCTAAAAGATGTTATGCAACAAAGAAGTGTTGCCATTAAAAAACTAATTTGTGTAATTTTTCTTTTCATTTCAATCGTTTTTTTGTGTTGTTTAATATATATATTATTTTATAATTTCTTTTTGATGATGCCTCCCCAAACTTTATATCCGTCTATATTATAATGCAACTTATCGTCCCTATATAATTCAGTTTTGGGTGTGCCATTTTCGTTCAAAAAACTTGCTGAAGACTCAATAAAATGCAGGTTGTTTTCAGTTGAACAATATGATTTAATCAATTGATTGGCTTCTTGAATTTTATTCCAAACGGCCCATCGCTTTTCGCTTGGAGAAATCTCACACCAATAAATTGGTGTCTTTGGATACACCATTCTTATCTTTTGCGTAATGTATTTTACCAACTGTAAATCTTGTTCTGGAGTTTTATCTAAGTTGCTACCAGTGATATCATTACCTACATAAATAACTATTCCTTTTAAATTATTTTGATTGGCAATCAATCTATCAATATAATATGCAACATCACTTAATTTACTACCGCCAAATCCGTGATTGATCACATTTTTTTGATGTATATCTTCTTTTAAATTCGTCCATAAACGGATATAAGAATTTGTTATTATCAAGCGTATGACCAGTATTGATAAAGGGTCTATAACCAGTTGGAATACCCAATGACAAAGCCCTGTGATACATTATTAAAGCACCATATTTAAAACCGTGATATTCGTATGATGAATCAAATGGAACAGTTTTATCAGCAGTGCCAGAAACATTAAATATTGGCACATCGCCTTTGTTTAACCATTTATAATTAATCATTGCACCCCAACAATTCACAACACCACTCACTTTACTTGAATAACCTTCATTGCCACTTGTTCCCTCCAACAATCCCAGTTTATTTATATCAATATAATTTGGAACTTCATCTTGATTTAAATATGCCAAGTGCATTGCAGTTTTAGCACCTGCCGATCCACCCATAATAAATATTTGCGAAGTATCAACTCCATATTTATCTCCATTTTTTCTGAAGAATCTTACAGCAGCTTTGGCATCTTGAACTGCTCTATACATCGCTTCAAAATAGTTGGTATCATTCTTTGGTTTTTCTATTCCCAATCGGTAATCAATTGTTGCAGAAACATAACCGCGTTTTGCTAATCCCACACATATTAAAGAACTAAAAGAACCTGTTTTAGTATTGTTTTGAAAACCTCCACCGTGAATAAATATCATCAAGGGTCTTTTCTTCATTGAATCATTAGCTGGTGCAAAAACATCCAGCAATAACTTTTCGTTATTGCCTTTAATGTTTATAGCTTCGCCATATTGAATATTTAAAGTGCTGTCAATATTTTCAAAAACAACTTCTTTAAATCTCTTTTTTGATTGCGAAAAAGAAACACTGCTAGTAGCAACTAACACCATTACCAAAAAAGATACTTTTACAATATTTCTTATTTTCAATTTCATTTTAGTTGTTTAATTTATTTCGCATAATCCCCAATTCCAGACCTCTTAATTCAGCCAAACCTCTTAATCTTCCTATAGCACTATAACCAGGGTTTGTTTTCTTTTTTAAATCATCCAACATTTGGTGTCCGTGGTCGGGACGCATCGGTATGTTTACTTTTCTTTGCTGCATTACTTCCACAATTTCACTTACCACAGCATACATATCCACATCGCCTTCTAAATGATTATCTTCATAAAAATCTCCAAACTCATTTCTTTTGGTGCTTCGCAAATGGATAAAATTAATTCTATCTCCAAATTCTTTTACCATCGCTGGCAAATCATTATCTGCTCTTACACCAAACGAACCAGTACAAAAACAAAGACCATTGTTTAAAGAAGGAACAGCATCTATCAAAGCTTGAATATCATTTGCATTACTTACAACTCTTGGCAACCCTAAAATTGGATAAGGTGGATCATCTGGATGAATCACCATCTTCACTCCTGCTGCATCTGCGACAGGAATAATTTCTTGTAGAAAATGAATTAGATTACTTCGCAATTTATCAGCATCAATACCAGCATATTTATCTAAAGCTTGCTGAAATAGTTCGACTGTAAAACTTTCTTCACTACCCGGAAGCCCTTTAATAATATTTTGTTCAAGTAATAACTTATCAGCATCACTCATTGCATCAAATCTTGCTTTTGCTCTATCAATTTGTTCTTCAGTATAATCTTTCTCTGCTCCTTTTCTTTTTAAAATAAATAAATCAAAAGCAATGAAAGCAGCATTTTCAAACAACAACGCTAAAGAACCATCTGGTTGAGGATATGCTAAATCGGTTCTTGTCCAATCCATCACTGGCATAAAATTGTAGGTTACAACTTTTACCCCACAAGCACTTAAATTTTGGATGGATTGCTTGTAATTTTCTATATACTCAACATAGTTACCACTTTGTGTTTTAATGTTTTCGTGTACAGGCACACTTTCTACCACATCCCAAGTTAAACCAGCACTTTCAACTTCAGCAATGCGTTTTTTTATTTCATCCACAGTCCAAACTTGCCCATTAGGAATATGATGCAAAGCAGTAACTACCCCTGTGCAACCAGCTTGGCGTATATCCCAAAGGCTTACCGGATCCTTAGGTCCATACCATCGCATTGTTTGAATCATTTTATTCATAAACTCACTAATCATTTTTAATTTTTATTATACGCCACTAAAAGCTGTAAACCCGCCATCAATGGCTATTTCTGTACCTGTTACAAAATTTGATGCATCACTTAATAAATAAATTAATGCATTACCCAGTTCATCTGCATTACCAAAACGTTTAAAAGGTGTTTGTTTAATAATGGTATTTCCTCTCTCTGTTAAACTACCATCTTCATTTGTTAGTAATGCTCGGTTTTGTTCAGTTAAGAAAAACCCTGGCATAATAGAATTTACTCTAATAGAATCGCCAAAACGATTAGCAACTTCAACTGCAAACCATTTAGTAAAACAATCAATAGCAGCCTTGCCCATACTATAACCCAACACTTTTGTTAATGCTTTTTTTGAACTAACTGATGATATGTTTACAATACTTCCTTTACCTGTTTTAGCAATTTCTTTTCCAAAAACTTGTGTTGGTATTAATGTTCCCCATAAGTTAAGTTCCATTGCTTTTTTCATTCCATCAATACTAAAAGAAAAAATATCATCTGTAGGTTGAATAACGCTTTCAGGAACATTACCACCAGCAGCATTAACAAGTCCATCTATTTTTCCATAGTTATTAATAATGATTTTGCAAGCAGTTTGCAAAGAGGCTTCGCTTAACACATCTGCTTTTACAAAAAAAGCTTTGCCACCACGAGAGAAAATATCATTTACTCTTTCTGTTGCTTTGGCTTCATTTCTTCCAAGAATAATAACAATTGCACCAGCATCTGCTAAAGCATTTACAAAAGATTCGCCTAAGACACCTGTACCACCAGTAACAATAATTACTTTGTCTTTCAGTAAAAACTTATCTAAAAAATTTTGATAACTCATCTAATTTGTAATTTCTATTTTTTTCTTTAATCTAATATCTTCACTTGAACTGCCAATTTGTATTTCAAAGGTTCCAGGCTCAACAATCCATTTCATTTTTTTATCTAATAACTTTAAATCATCGGGTTTGATGGTAAATTCAACCGTCTTTTTTTCACCAACGTTCAAATTAATTCTTTCAAATCCTCTTAACTGAGTTTCATAAACTGTAACACTGCTTACTTCATCTTTGATATAAAGCTGAACCACTTCATCCCCTTTGTATTTTCCAATATTTTCTATATCAACTTTTACAGTAATGTTTTGTTTTGATTTTTGTTTATCAGGCATCACCAAATTAGAATATTTGAACTGCGTATAGCTTAATCCATAGCCAAAAGGATATAATGCACCATAAACATTTGTTTTGCCAAAACCGTTAGGACCATCTCCTGGCTGACCAGCATGAGAGCCTGGTTTAAAGGGGAAATTATATTCGATTTGTCCAACAGATTTAGGGAAAGTCACAGACAATTTTCCACCAGGATTATAATCACCAAAAATGCTTTCAGCAATCGCTGTACCACCATCCAAACCCGGAAACCAGGCTTCAATGATTGATGGAATATACTTATTTGCCCAGTTAATTGTTAACGGTCTGCCATTAATTAAAACCAACACAATGGGTTTATTGGTGGCATACAAAGCTTGTAATAATTGTAATTGTTTGCCCGGTAAATCAAGGCTTGTTCTGCTTCTGCTTTCACCAACCAAAGTTTCTTCCTCGCCAAGTACAGCAATAATCACATCAGCTTGTTTGGCTTTGTTTACAGCATCGCTAATATCATTGGTTTCTCTGTCAGTTAGTGGTTGAGGAAATAATTCACTTTCAGGAAAATTAGCATCAATGGTTTCGCAGCCTTTTGCATACATTACGTTAGCATCTTTGCCAACATAATTTTCAATGCCTTTTAATACTGAAACTACCTTTACATTATTTGGGCCATAACGACTCATAGAATGCAATACATCAGCAGCCAAGGGCCCTGTAACTAAAATATTTTTTGTTTGAGTTTTGTTTAAAGGAAGTAGTTGCTTGTCATTTTTCAACAATACCAAACATTCTTGAGATGCTTTTTTGGCAATGCTTTTAGCTTCATCATTATTCACAATTTTATCAGCATCTTCAGGATGATTGTTGATAGGATGATCGAATAAACATAATTTGAATTTTACTCTTAACACATCAGCCACTCGTTCATCTAGGGTTTTTAAGCTAACAGCTTTTTCTTTAATCAATGCTCTTAAAGGAAGAATATAATTATCAGGTGCATCAAAATTTGTTCTAACGTTTAAGCCTGCTTCAAATGCTTGTTTTACAGCGTCTTTCTTACTATCTGCAACGTGGTGTTTATTAAAAATAAATTCCACGGCATCGCTATCAGACACTACGTAGCCAGTAAAGCCATATTCTTTACGCAACAGTTCCATTAAAAAATAAGAACTAGCAGTAATTGGTACGCCATCCCAATCATTATAACTACTCATTATACCTAAAGGATGAGCTTCTTGAATCACTCTTCTAAAAGGATACAAATACATTTGATGCAGCTCTCTTGGAGCAACGTGTGGGTCTGTTCTTGCATTGCCATCACGTCCACCTTTGGGAACACTATAAACAGCAAAGTGTTTTAAAGTAGCTGCAACATTTTGTTCTTGCACACCCAAAACCATTTGTTTTCCAAGTTCAGCTGTTAAAAAAGGTTCTTCACTGTAACACTCTACAACCCTACCCCAACGTGGATCACGAGCTAAATCTAAAATAGGAACATAAACATTTGTATAACCCAAAGCCTTTGCTTCTCTACCTATTATATCGCCATTTTGTTTAATTAAGTTTTTATCCCAAGTGCAACCCATTGCAATGGGTGCTGGAAATAATGTAGCTCTATCGTGGGCTAAGCCGTGAATACCTTCATTAGTAAAATCAACAGGAATTCCCATTCTAGTATTTTCAATAAACCACTTCTGAACAGTATTTATTGAAGCAGTATGCTTACTATATGGATATGAAAGTGATGTATTAGTTTGTTTACGAAACGTAGTATTGTTAAGGTGTTCATCAATATTAGCAATACCATCTTTCCAGATTTTTGTTTTCCAAGAATCATTAGGTAAGGAATCTTTTAACACTCTGCCGTAACCATATAAAGTGGCTAATTGTACTGTTTTTTCATCTACATTCATTTGCGAAAGCAAATCCTTGATTCTGGCATCAGTTGGCTGTTTAGGGTCTTCAAAAATATCCTTCTTACCATTTTTATTAAAGTCGATATAATCGTTATGATAAATATTTAACTGAGCAACAACAGGTAAACTGCTTGCCAATAAAGCAATGGATAATATGTATTTTAGTTTACTCAATTTTTAATTTTATCGAAGAAATTAACAAGGTTGTATTTGTTATTATTCAACTCTTTCATCCATTTTAATAGTTCTGAATAACCTTTATATTCAGTATCAACAATACCTTTATTTGAATCGCTATTAGAAGCATCAGCAGTTTTATCGTTAGGGTCGTTATCTTGATACCTAAACCAATGCCAGCCAACACAATTCTTCGCTTTCAATAATTCCAAACAAAAATTTTGGTAATGAATACCTCTGTCTTTATGTGTTTTTACAATCCATCCAGCACCAGATAAATTGGTCATTCCAGTTTCTTCTGCTTTAGTATAAAATTCAGTGATGAAAAATGGTTTGCTTGTCCAATTATTCCAGTCTTCTATATCTTTTTGTTGAGGCTGCCAAAAGCCGTAGTAGTTAATAGAAACAATATCTACATAGGGTTCAGCAGCTTTAAAAATAAACTGGTTATTCTTTGCATTTGAGTGTAAACGACTGCCAATGTATAAATGGTTAGGATCGTATTTTTTTATTAATGGTGCAACTGTTGCGTAATATTTTGCAGTAACAAAACCAATGAATTCTTTTTTGGTTTCGGTAGTGATATTGGCTTCATCAATTCCTTTTTCTTTTAGCCAATTTAATAGATTAGGATTTCTATCTTTTAGTAAATCATTAAACTCGTTATGTGTAAATGGAATTTCATTATCGGAAAAATGACCTAATAAATTAGCATCATTTTGATAAACAGTAATCTTTTGTAGCTCTTTATCACAAAAGGTTTGAAATTCTTCATCAAAAATAAAAGACAATTCAGATGCAGATTTTCTTTCAGGATTTTCTTTAATAACTTATGTCTAAAATTCCCTAAAAGGCTTAACTGCGTTGTGTAAACAATGGGTTTTGGTGTAGTTTTATTGTAAGCAATGATTGCAGCAACATCACTCCAAGAACCAGCTACATTAAAGCCATTATCATCAAGCAATTGCTTTGATTCTTTCATCCAATTTTCAACAGTTGAGAATTTATTTTGAAATGCAGCAACATTATTTGGTGATTTTCCTTGCCTTAAACCATTAACAGCAGTAGTAATAAATTCATTACCCAAAGGATCAATTACCCACCAACGATTATTAATTTTTTCTGTTCTAAAAAAGCCTGTTGCTTTTTGTGTTGTATTGGACAAACCTCCATAAATATCAAGCGTTTCATTGGTTTGCTTAAATCCTTTTGTAGCTTCCAAAGTATTGGATGGAAATGATTTCCAATCGGAATAATGAACTTTTTTAGATTCATCCTTACTCCAGATTTTTGCTTCAATATTTAGCTGTGCTTTACAACTAATACCAAAACAAATGGTACTCAATAAAAATATGTTGGTTATTTTTTTCATTAAGGTTTGATAGTTAATGTTATTTCTTTAGCAACTTCATTCTGTCCATAAACTCTGTTATTACTTGCTACAAATACAACTTTATAAGTTCCAGCTTTTTTAAATTTGTACGCATATTTCACTAGCTGTGGGTTTGAAATATTTTTTACAGCGATACTTTTATCTGGCTGTGCAATTCTTGGATAAAAAGCATTGCTAATAGCCCAATCTTCTGAATAATCTGTTGTAGGACTACTAGTAAATTTTAATTGAGTTGTTGATGTTGCCCAAGAATTTGCTGTATTAGCTGCTCTAACAATTTTCCAAGTTGAGCTCACAGAGCCACCAGGTACAACATTAAAGTTTGCAGATGAACCATCAGGAAAACTACTTGTTAAAACCAAACTTCCAATAGTTATTCCATTAGCACCTAAGGTTGGTGTTGTTGGCGAAGAAAATTTAAAAGCAATGTTTAATGGTACTGTTGAGCCTTGAACTAAATCTGCAATATTGATAACATTGGAATTGTAAAAAGTATTTATAATGCCAGTTGATGGGATGTTGAAACGACTGGTAACATCTGTCCAATTTGCTGCATTAACTAATGCAGAATCTGCAGAAGCAGCAATTAATAGGTTGGTTGAAGTAGAATAGATTCCAGGGAAATTTGTTGATACTAAAACACGCAATGAACCATTACCCATTAATGTAAAACAATCTGCATTTTGTGCCCTTGATTGAAAACTAAAATTTATTTCTCCACCTTCTTTTACTGTTCTATTACGATAATCATAAACGTTACCTGATTCGCCAGAGTACAAACTAATATTATCTGGATTTCCAGTGAATTTAAAAAGTACAGTATCTTTTAAATTGTATGTTAAAGAATCTGTGGTAACATCAAATGTTACATCTTCTAATACTTCTTTTTTACAAGAAAATAGTAATGTTGAAAATCCAACTAATGCAAAGGCAATGATTAATTTATTCTTCATAAAAATTTTATTTTTGATTACCAACCAGCGTTTTGAGTAGCCAATCCATTTACAGAAAGTTCTGAACTTGGTATAGGCAATAATGTATCTCTTGGTCCAACATTGTTATAAGTAACTAGATATCTATTTTTGTTTACAGATGTGCTATTTGCAATGGCATTTTTACAATTTATCATTGCAGGCATAAACTCTCCCCAACGTATTAAATCAAATTTTCGTAATGCTTCAAAACATAATTCTCTAGCTCTTTCGTCTTTAATTATTTGTCTTA